>CAYMTH010000215.1:0-5043 GCA_964393235.1 uncultured Solibacteraceae bacterium
CCGGCCGCGTGGCCGGACAAAACGTCCTCCTGGCCAAACCGCCAACGTTTATGAATTTGAGCGGCGGTTCGATCGGACCGCTGCTCGAAAAATACATGCTCCCGCCAGACCGGCTCATCCTCGTCTACGACGAACTGGCCATCGACTGGGGCTCGCTGCGAATCAAGTGGAAGGGTTCCGCCGGTGGTCATAACGGTGTCTCCTCCGTCATCCGCAGCGTGGGCAGCGACAATTTCATCCGGGTACGCCTGGGCATCCGCCCCGACCACCCGATGAAAGACATGAAAGACTATGTGCTTTCCCGCATCCGGAAAGTGCAAACCGAAACCCTGGACCAGACGCTCGGACAATCCGTCCTCGCCGTCGAGTCCATCATCACCGAGGGCGTCGAAAAGGCCATGACGAAATTCAATCGTCGCGCCCAAGGTGCAAACGAGGAACAATGAGAACCTACGAACAACTGTTCATCGTCAATACTGCCGCTACCGATGCGGATGTCGATGCGCTCATCGAGCAGCTCACCGGCATCATCAAGGCCAGCGGCGGCAACGTTGACAAGACCGACAAATGGGGCGTGCGCAAGCTCGCCTACCGCGTCAATCGCCAGTCCGAAGGCCTGTACATCCTGCTCGCCTTCTCCTGCGCCGCCCAGACCGTCCGCGAACTCGAACGCCGCCTCCGCGTCGCCGACCTCGTGCTCAAGTTCATCACCGTCCGCATGGACGAGCGGATGAAGCGCGTCGCCAAGCGCCAGAAGCGCCGCGAAAAGCGCCTTGCCCGCAAGCCGCAGCTGAGCGCCCCGGCCGCCCCGGCCGCTGCTCCCGCCGTGCCCGGTGCCCCCGCTCCCGGTGCGCCTGTGCCCGCCGCTCCCATGCCCGCCGCCCCCGAGGCTCCCGCCGCTGAACCGGCCGCCCCGGAATCGGCCGAGAACTAACAGGAAAGGTCACACGAGGATATATCTATGGCTGAGACCAAAAGTGGTCGTCCTATCGCTGCCTCGCAGCGCCCCACGGGCGGGGACAAGGCCCTCGTCGGCGGGAAGAAACAGTTCTTCCGCCGCAAGAAGGTTTGCCGTTTCTGCGTCGAAAAGATCGACTTTATCGACTACAAGGACGTGAAGATGCTGTCCGCCTTCATCTCCGAACGCGGCAAAATCACCCCCCGCCGCATCTCCGGCGTCTGCACCGTGCACCAGCGCCTGCTCACCGAGGCTATCAAACAGTCCCGGAACATCGCCCTGCTGCCTTTCTCCACGGCGGTCTAAGCCCCGCCCGATCCAGAATTTTCGAGGAGTCCATCATGGAAGTCATCTTGAGAGAAGACATCGAAAAACTCGGTTCGCGCGGCCAGCTCGTCAAGGTCGCCCCGGGTTTTGCCCGTAACTATCTGTTGCCCAAGCGGCTCGCTGTCGCCGCCACGGAAGCCAACAAGAAGATCGTGGAACAGGAACGCCAGGCCGCCCTGCGCCGCGAAGCCAAGGAAGCCGCCGAAGCCCAGGAGCTCGCCGCTCTGCTCGCTCCGGTGGTCATCACCATCGCCCAGAAGGCCGGCGAAAACGACCAGCTGTTCGGCTCTGTTACCTCCGCCGACATCGCCGCCCGCCTGGAAGAACAGAAGTTCCACATCGACCGCAAGAAGATCGTCCTCCACGATCCCATCAAGCAGCTCGGTGAACATACCGTCACCCTCAAGCTCCATCGCGAGGTGTCGGTCGATATCAAGGTCAACGTCGTCAAGGAAGACTAACTTCCCACCACGGCGTTCTTTCTCGACGGCCCGCCTCGCGTCCCCCGCAGGCGGGCCGTTCTGTTAGTCCCACTTACTCATCTGGAGAATTTGCATGGCTTACTTTGATCTGTCCGGGCAGACCGCGATCGTCACCGGCGGCGCCAGCGGCATCGGCCTCGCCATCGCCCGCCGTCTCGCCAACGCCGGCGCCACCGTCGCCATCGCCGATATGAATCTCGCCGCCGCCGAGGACGCCGCCAAGTCCATTCCCAACGCCTTCGCCGTCCAGGTCGACGTCACCGACTACGCCTCCGTCGAAGCCGCCTGGAACGCCGTCATCGCCAAGACCGGCCGCATCCACATCCTCGTCAACAACGCGGGCGTCGCCGGCAAGGCCGCCCCGCTCTGGGAACAGGATTTCTCCGACTGGCAGAAGTGCATCCGCGTCAACATGGACGGCGTCTGGAACGGCTGCAAAGCCGCCGTCGGCCACATGCGCGAACACAAGTACGGCCGTATCGTCTCCATCGCTTCCGTCGCCGGCAAGGATGGCAACCCCAATATGACCGCTTACTCGGCCACCAAGGCCGCCGTCATCGGCTTTACCAAGTCGCTCGGTAAGGAAGTCGCCACCGACGGCATCTGCGTCAACGCCGTCGCCCCCGCCGTCGTCCGCACCCCCATCCTCGACCAGCTCACCCCGGAACAGGTCAAGTACATGACCGACAAGATCCCCATGCGCCGCACCGGTGAGCCCGAGGAGATCGCGGCCGTCGTCCACTTCCTCGCCAGCCCCGACTGCTCCTTCGTCACCGCCCAGACCTACGACGCCTCCGGCGGCCGTAGCACTTACTAACTTCAACCCAAGGAAACACCCATGTCACTCACTCCGGATCGCTACGCGGATTCCTCCGTCGCCGAACTCCTCGCCGAGGCCTCCCTCGGCCGCATCGGCGTCGACCACGCCTGGATCAAGGCGATCCTCGAACGCGATCCGGAGGACACGGCCCAAACCCTCGTCACGTTCTTTCTGAACATGGACGAGGAGATCCGCATCGACCTCAGCGCCGAGATCTTCCACCTCCTCCGCGCCCTCCGCTCCACCCAGGCCATCCCCGTATACCGAGAACTCCTCCACGACGCCGGCGACGACGATCCCTCCGAAATCTACGAGGCCCTCGCCGAACTCGGCGCCGCCGCCATCGAACCCCTCCTCGCCATCCACGCCGAAGCCGGCCCCGAGTCCCAGTCCAACGTCGAATTCCTCCTCGCCGGCCTTAGCGTCGAAGACCCCCGCATCGACGCCCTCCTCAAGGCCCGCCTCGAATCCGACCCCGCCGACGCCGCCATCAATATCTCCCTCTACGGCCGCAAGTCCTTCGTCGAACCCGTCCAGGCCCGCATCGCCTCGCTCGACCCCGAATCCCCCTCCTTCGCCCACGACAAGCCCGAACCCGAGTTCGCTCTCGACCAGCTCGCCGCCGAGTCCTTCCCCGAAACCCCCGCCCCCTTCGACATCTACGAGTACTACCCCGCCTTCGCTCCGCCCGTCTTCGACGTCCTCGACCCCGAAGAGATCATCGATTACCTCGGCGACCCCAGCGCCGAAACCCGCCGCCTCGCCCTCGAATCCCTCGCCAACGAGGAACTCGAAGAGGACGAAGTCGCCGCCATCCGGGCCCTCGCCGAAGCCGACCCCGATGTCAAAGTCCGCTCCCAGGCCTGGCAGGCCCTCACCGTCGACCTCGAAAATCCCGAAACCCGCGCCCGCCTCGAAGAGGTCTTCGCCGACGATTCCGCCGAACCCCTCGAACGCGCCGGCGCCGCCTGCGCCCTCGCCGAGGGCGACATCGACGACGATTTCGCCGCCGGCCTCGAAGCCTTCTACCAGAACCCTGAAACCCGCGCCCTCGCCCTCAAGGCCATGTGGCACAGCCTCGACCGCCGCTTCGCCGAACACTTCCCGCCCCACATCGAGGACGAGGATAAGGAGATTCAGCGCCAGGCCATCTGGGGCACCGGCTACCTCGGCATCGGCCACGCCGCCGGCAAGCTCGAAAGCCTCTTCGAAGACCCCGACGCCCGCGAACACGCCCTGTTCGCTTACGCCCTCTCCTGCCCCGGCGAAGTCAGCCGCGGCCGCGCCAAGGGCATCTTCAAGAAGATCTTCGATCTCGCCGGCGGCCTCTCCGCTCCCGAAGTCGAAGTCGTCGAGTCCGCCATCGACCAGCGCCTCGCCATGCACGGCCTCGAACCGGTCTTCCACCCGCACAAGCACTAGCCGGGAAACCTTTATAATAACGGCAGCGTCTTCCCAGACGCGGAGTTCATCGTGCCAGCTGTACGTGTAGCTTATTTTGCCGACTCGTTCCACGAAGTGAACGGCATGGCGCGTACCAGCCGCGAACTCGATGCCTTCGCTCGCCGCCAGGGCCTGCCGTTCCTTTGCGTCCGGGGCGGGGCAGTCACCAAGTACACCGCCGACGGCCCCTCCGCCGTCCTCGAACTCCGCCGCGCCGCCACAGCCATCCCCGTCGACAAGGACCTCGCCTTCGACCCGCTCCTCGGCCGCCACCTCCTTCGCGTCCGCAACGCCATCCGCCGCTTCAAGCCCGACCTCATCCACGTCACCGGCCCCGGCGACATCGGCCTCATGGGCGTCTATTTCGCCCATCACTACAAAATCCCCCTCGTCGCCTCCTGGCACAACAACCTCCACGAACTCGCCGCCCACCGCCTTCACATCATCCTCGAACACCCCCTCTTCAGCTTCCTCCCCAAGGCCTACGCCGACTTCGTCGAACTCCTCACCGAATGGGGTGCCCTCGAAGGCGTCGCTCAGTTCTACAAGCTCGCCGCCGCCCTCTTCGCCCCCAACCCCGACCTCGTCGACATGCTCCAGGACCGCACCGGCAAGCCCGTCCACCTCATGCCCCGCGGCGTCGATACCGAACTCTTCAACCCCAACAAACGCTTCCGCCAGGACGGCGCCTTCACCCTCGGCTTCGCCGGCCGCCTCCAGCCCGAGAAAAACGTCCGCCTCCTCGTCGACCTCCAGAAACAGCTCCCCGCCGGCAACCATCGCTTCTTAATCGTCGGCGACGGCTTCGAACGGACCTACCTCTCCCGCCGCCTCCGCCGCGCCGAGTTCACCGGCTTCCTCGACGGCGAACCCCTCGCCGCCGCCTACGCCAACATGGACCTGTTCGTCTATCCCTCCTGTACCGACACCTACGGCACCGCCGTCCAGGAGGCCCTCGCCTGCGGCGTCCCCGCCGTCGTCCGCGACCAGGGCGGCCCCCGCTATCTCATCGA
>CAYMTH010000215.1:5143-7979 GCA_964393235.1 uncultured Solibacteraceae bacterium
TCCCCCAACAGCAAGGGCTTGCTCCGCCAGATCGGGCTGCTCAGCGCCACCGCGCTCGTCTTCTCCAATATGATCGGCGCCGGCATCTTCACTACCACCGGCTTCCTCGCCGGCGACCTCGGCGCCCCCAACCTTGTCTTCTCCATCTGGATCGCCGGCGCCGTCATCGCCCTCGCCGGCGCCCTCTGCTACTCCGAACTCGGCATCAACTTCCCCTCCTCCGGCGGCGAGTACGTCTACCTCACCGAAGCCTTCGGCCCCACCTGGGGCTTCATGGACGGCTGGATCTCTTTCTTCGCCGGCTTCTCCGCCCCCATCGCCATCTCCGCCCTCGGCTTCGCCGAATACCTCAGCTATGTCTTTCCCGCCCTGCAGCAATCGAACTCCACCGCCGTCGGTCCCTTTACCATCGGCCCCGCCCAGTTCACCGCCTGCGCCCTCATCGTCGTCTTCACCGTCCTGAACTACTTCCGCATCGAGTTCGTCGCCAGCGTCCAGAACGTCCTCTCCGGCCTAAAGTTCGCCGTCCTTGCCGGCCTCCTCGTCCTCGGTTTTGCCATCGGCAAAGGCGATTGGTCGAACTTCTCCCAGCACGCCGTCCGCACCTCCACCGCGCCGCTCTGGGAACAGTTCGCCACCAGCCTCATCTTCATCTACGTCGCCTACTCCGGCTGGAACGCCGCCACCTATGTCGCCGAGGAACTCCACGAACCCGAACGCACCCTCCCCCGCGCCCTCATCCTCGGCACCTCCGCCGTCGCCGTGCTCTATTTCCTCCTCAACATCCTCTACATCTACGCCACCCCCCTCGAGCTCATGAAGGGTGTCCTCCGCGTCGGCTCCCAGGCCTCCGAACGCCTCTTCGGCGCCGATACCGCGTCGCTGTTCTCCATCCTCATGGCCGCCGGGCTTCTCGCCTCCGTCAACGCCATGGTCACCATCGGCCCCCGCGTCTATTACGCCATGGCCAAGAACCGCGCCTTTTTCCCCGCCGCCGCCCGCGTCCACCCGGAATGGCGCACCCCCGTCGCCTCCATCACCATGCAGGGCATCTGCGCCATCTTCATGTGCCTCACCCCCTTCCGCGACCTCATGTTCTACGTCGGCTTCCTCCTCAATGCCTTCGCCGCCCTCGCCGTCGCGTCTCTCTTCGTCTTCCGCAAGCGCCCCGGCTGGCGCAAACTCCCCATCGTCAGCTTCGCCTGGCCGCTGCTCCCCGTCTTCTTCCTCGTCATGGGCGCCTGGGTCGCCGTCTCCGGCCTCCTCATGCGGCCGTCCGTCTCTTTCACCGCCCTCGCCACCGTCGGCGCCGGCGCCCTCGTCTACAAGGTGTTCCTCGCCCCCAGGCCCGACCAGGCCGTGTCTAAGGTCTAACCCGGAGAGACGCCGCCCCCCGCCTCCTGGTACCCTCATCGCATGTGGTCCCGTCTGGCTCTCCTCGCCGCCTGCGCCGCCGCTCTCGCCGCCGCAGACTTCTCCGGTACCTGGTCGCTCGAACTCGCCAAAAGTGACTTCGGCCGCGCCAATCCCCCCCAGGCCCTGACCATGACGGTCCGCCAGACCGCGTCCGAACTCGCCGTCGAATCCACCCTCACCGACGCCCGCGGCGCTTCCTCTTCCCGCTACACCCTCGACCTCACCGGCAAAGAGGCGAAAAACCTCATGCGCGGCAACGAGGTCGTCTCCAACTCCACCTGGCGCGGCGAAACCCTCCACGTCAAGGCCCGCACCTCCGTCCAGGGAACGGAAATCAAAACCGTCGACCAGTGGCAACTCGACCCCGCCGGACGCACCTTAACCGTCTACCGCACCGCCACCACGCCCCAGGGCGACATCGAACAACGCTTTGTCTACGTGAAAACCGTAGAAAAACGCTAAGGTGTTTCCCCTTGTCGGATAGTGTCTAAGCTCGATTCGTCGGGCGCGGAATTGATGTTTGAATGAGATTGCGGCATTCCACATGAAACGCAATCTAGTCCCTTTTCTCGGCATAGCCTTTGTTGTTGCCATCGCGGCCACCGGTATCTTCTATGGCCTCTTTGTCGGTAAGATCAGCGGCGCTTCGCCCGCCCCGGCGCCCGCCGGCATGGTCGTGCTGGCCCGCCCCGTCGATCGTGGCGCCATCATCACCGCCGCCGACGTAAAGGTGAAGCCCGCGGGCGAAAACCGTCCCGAAGGCGCCTTCGCCAGCGTCGAGGAAGTGGTCGGCCGCACCGCCGCCAAGCCCCTCACCGCCGAGGAGCCGCTCACCGCCGCCGGTCTGGCCGGCGCCGCCCCGGCGAAGAATACCGGCGAATTGGCCATCCCCAAGGGAATGCGCGCCATCTCGGTCCGCGCCGCCGATTCGGCCGGGCTCGTCCCCTACATCCGGCCGGGCCACCACGTCGATGTTCCGGTCGTCGAAGCGCATGGCGGTCCCGCCACCGCGAAGACCATTCTTTCGAACGTGCAGGTTCTGAACGTCCACACCGACGCGAACCCGCAGGCCGGCCCTTCGGCGGTCCTCAATCTGCTCGTTCCCGCCCGTGACGTCGAGCGCGTCGCTCTTGCCGATTCCGCCGCCAAGGTCCGCATCGTGCTCCGCAACCCGGCCGACGATGAATCGGCGCCGGCTCCCGCGCCGTCCGCCGCGCCCGCCACGGCTCCGGTCAGCCGCGCCGCCGCCATCCCGCCGCCCGCCGCCGCCGCCGGCCCCCGCGTCTCCTTCCAGGTCGGCGTCGCCGCGGCCGCCTCGGAGACCATCCGCGACATCGCCTCCCGCGCCGGACTCGCCGCCAACTCCTCCGTCCGCATCGGCCTCCTGCCCGCGGCCTGGAAAGCCGAGGAACTCGAGCGC
>CAYMTH010000216.1:0-7444 GCA_964393235.1 uncultured Solibacteraceae bacterium
GACTTCATCAAGCGTCAGGTTGCCGAGGGGGCGTTCCGCCCCGTCGAGCCGGCCCTGGCGGCCCGGTCTTTTATGGGCATGGTCATGCACTACGTCATCTTTGACCAGCACTTCGGCTTCAAGCTGGTGCGCTCGAGCAAAAAGCGCGCCATTGAGACCATGGTCGACATTTTTTTACGCGGATTAGAAAAGAAATGAAATTCATCGCCTCCGTTCTCCTGCCGTTATCTCTCTTGTTTGTTACGGCCTGCTCGAAGAAGCAGGATGCCCCCCAAACCGCCGCGGCCGCGAAGCCCGCTGACCCGATCCAGGTGAAAACGACCGCCGCCGTCGCCCGCACCGCCGAGCGCGCCATCGCCGTCACCGGCACGCTGCTGCCGGACGAGACGGTCACCGTCTCGACGGAAGTACCCGGCCGCATCGCGCGCATCCGCGCCGATTTCGGCCAGGCCGTCCGCAAGGGCGACATCCTGATCGAACTCGACCGCACCGAGTACGACCTGCAGGTGGAACGCACCCGCGGCGCGCTGAACCAGGCGCTGGCGCGGCTCAGCCTGCCGCCGTACTCCGGCAAGCTCTCGCCCCCGGACACGATCCCGAGCGTCCGCACGGCGACGGCGCAACTCGAGGACGCGAAGTTCAAGTACGAATCGGCATCGAAGCTGGTGAAGTCGGGCGACATCTCGCAGGATCGCTTTAACGAACTCGAGAAGGCGCTGCGGGCGCGGCAGGCCGCGCTCGACGGCGCGCGCGACGAACTGCGCACGCTCTGGATGCAGGTGACCTCGCTCGAAGCCGATTTGAAGCTTTCCGAGAAGCGCCGCAACGACACGGTGGTCCGCGCACCGTTCGACGGCGTGGTGGGCGAGAAGCTGATCTCGGCCGGGCAATACGTGAAAGACAACGTCGGCATCCTGCGGCTCGTCAAGGTCTATCCGATGCGGCTGCGGCTGGAAGTGCCCGAAGCGGCCACCAACAGCGTCAAGATCGGCACGCCGCTCACCTTCACGACCGACGCCGCGGCCGGCGCGACGTTTGAGGCGGTGGTCCGCGAGCTGAACCCGTCGCTCGACACGCGCAACCGCACGCTGACCGCCGAGGCCCGCCTGACGAAGGCCGACAACCGGCTGCGGCCGGGGCTGTTCGTGCAGGTGAAACTGGTCACCGAGCGGGCCGCCGAAGTGGTCGCGGTGCCGCGGAACGCCATCTACTCGGTGGCGGGCTTGACCAAGGTCTTCAAGATCGAAAGCGGCACGGCGAAGCTGGTGACGTTCGTCCCCGGACCGGAGGTGGACGGGCTGGTGGAAGTGCCCGGCGGGCTGCTCGCCGGCGGCGACCGCGTGGCGACGAGCGAACTGCCCGCGCTCACCGACGGCATGAAAGTGAGACAGTAACCGATGCAAAAACTAGCCGAAATCTGCATTAAGCGGCCGGTTTTCGCGACGATGCTCGTGCTGATGCTCGTCGTGCTCGGCCTGGACGGTTACGCCAAACTCGGCGTCGACCTGTTCCCCAAAGTGGAATTTCCGATCGTCACGGTGACGACGACGCTGCGCGGCGCCTCGCCTGAGGAAGTGGAAACGCAGCTGTCCAAGCGCATCGAAGAAGCGGTGAACACCGTCAGCGGCATCGACGAACTGCAGTCGATGTCGGCCGAGGGCCTGTCGCGCGTGATCATCACCTTCGTGCTCGACAAGGACGCCGAGATCGCGGCGCAGGAAGTGCGCGACAAGGTCTCGACGATTCTGGGCCAGTTGCCGAACGACGCGGACCCGCCGGTGGTCGAGAAGCTCGCGACCGACGCATCGCCGATCATCAACCTCGTCGTAAGCGCCGATCGCGACCTGCGCGAGATCACCAAGCTGGTGGACGACAACATCAAGAAAGACATCGAAACGATCAACGGCGTCGGCCAGGTACGCTTTATCGGCGACCGCGAGCGGCAGATCCAGATCTGGCTCGACGGGCAGAAGATGTACTCCTACGGGCTGAACATCGACCAGGTGCGCGGGGCGGTGGCGGCGCAGAACATCGAAGTACCCGGCGGGCGCCTGGACCAGGGCAACCGGGAGCTGAGCGTCCGCACGCTGGGCCGCATTCAAAAGCCCGCCGACTTCGGCGACCTGATCGTCGCCAACCCGGGCGCGCCGATCCGGATCAACGACATCGGCACGGTCGAGGACGGCTACAAGGAAACGCGCTCGTCGGCGCGGCTGAACGGCAAAGAGGCCGTGGTACTGCAGATCCGGAAGCAGGCCGGCACGAACACGCTGCAGATCATCGACCGCATCAAGGAGCGCGTCGAGGAACTGCGGCCGGGGCTGCCGCGCGACTTCCAGATCGCCTACGTGGGCGACCAGTCGGGGTTCATCAAGGCGTCCTTCGAAGCGGTGCAGGAGCACCTGCTGCTGGGCGGCCTGCTGGCCGGCGTGGTGGTGCTGATCTTCATGCGGAGCTGGCGGTCGACGCTGATCGCGGCGGTCGCGATTCCGACCTCGATCATCTCGACCTACACGCTCATGAACATCATGGGCTTCACGCTGAACCAGATCACGATGCTGGCGCTGACGCTGATGGTCGGTATCGTCATCGACGATGCGATCGTCGTGCTCGAGAACATCTTCCGGTTCATGGAGGAGAAGAACCTGCCGCCGCTGCAGGCGGCGATCGAGGGCACGCGGGACATCGGCCTGGCGGTGCTGGCGACGACGCTGTCGCTCGCGGTGGTCTTCCTGCCGGTCGCGTTCATGACGGGTATTGTCGGCCGGTTCATGTCGAGCTTCGGGTTCACGGCGGCGTTCGCGATCATGGTGTCGCTGCTGGTGAGCTTCACGCTGACGCCGATGCTGTGCAGCCGGTTCCTGAAGTTGAAGCCGGACCACAACCCGCACGCCTCGAAGGAGACGTGGCTGTTCATGGTCATCGACCGGCCGTACCAGATGCTGCTGCGCTGGGCGATGAAGCACCGGTGGGTGATCGTAGTGGCCTCCGTCATCACGGTGGCGGCGACGGGGCCGATCTTCAAGACGCTGGGCGTCGACTTCCTGCCGCAGGACGACCAGAGCGAGTTCGAGATCACGATCCGCATGCCGGCCGGTTCGTCCATCGACGGCACCGACGCGGTGCTGCGGTACATCGAGGGCGACTTAAAGACTATGCCGGGCGTACAGTCGCTGCTGACGCTGATCGGCTCCGACGCGCGGCAACAGGTGGACCGCGGCAGCGTCCTGGTGACGCTGACCGACCCGAAGCAGCGCGAGTTCACACAGTTCCAGATCATGGATAAAACGCGCGAACTGCTGCGAAAGTACAAGGATCTGGTGATCTCCGTTCAGTTGCCGTCGGTAATTCAGGGCGCGGGACCGAACCGCGACTTCCAGTACATTCTGAGTGGCCCGGACCTGGAACAGCTGGATAAGTACGCCCAGGTGGTGATGGCGAAGCTGAAGGACACACCGGGTGTGGCCGACCTCGAGAGCAGCTACGAGGCGGGCAAGCCGGAGGTGCGGGTGCGGATCAACCGCGACCGGGCGAGCGAACTGGGCGTGAACGTCGCCTCCATCGCGACAGCGCTGCGCACACTGGTGGCCGGCGACGAACAGGTGACCACGTACCGCGAAGGCGACGACCGCTACGACGTGGGCCTGCGCGTGACGAAAGAGTTCCGGCAGTCGCCGGACGCGATGAGCCGGCTCTACGTGCCGTCGACGAAGGTGGGCAACGTGCCGCTGGCAAACGTGGCGTCGCTGCAGGAGGCGTCGGGGCCGATCAACATCGACCGGCGGAACCGGCAGCGGCAGATCATGATTTCGGCGTCGATCGTGGGCGGGCAGTCGCTCTCGGAGGTGCTGAAGATTACGGAAGACACGGTGAAAGGACTCGATATGGCACCGCAGTACCGGGCCGGGACGATCGGCCGGACGAAGGAACTGGGCCGCGCGGCGACGGGATTCGTGATCGCGTTCCTGCTCTCGATCACGTTCATGTACATGATTCTGGCGGCGCAGTTTGAGAGCTTCATCGACCCGGTGACGATTCTGCTGAGCCTGCCGCTTTCGGTACCGTTCGCGGCGCTGTCGCTGAAGTTGATGAACGAGAACTTCTCGATCATCTACAGCTCGGTGGGCATCCTGGTGCTGTTCGGGATCGTGAAGAAGAACTCGATTCTGCAGCTGGACCACATCAAGTCCCTGCGGCGGGAAGGGGCGTCGCGGCTGGACGCGATTCTGCACGGCTGCGAGGACCGGCTGCGGCCGATTCTGATGACGACGGCGGCGCTGGTGGCGGGCATGCTCCCGCTGGCGCTGGGCACGGGGGCGGGCGCCGGGACGCGGCGCACGGTGGCGATCGTGGTCATCGGCGGGCAGACGCTGTGCCTGCTGCTGACGCTGCTGGTGACGCCGGTGGCCTACTCGCTGTTCGACGACCTGGCGCATTACGGGCTCTTCGCGCGGCTGCGGCGGCTGTTCACCGGCGGGAAGTGGGCCGGGCAGACGGCGGCGATCCTGACCATCGCGGCGGTGCTGGGGCAGACGCTGCCGGCGCAGACGCAGCTCGACCCGAGCCGCGTGGGCGTGAGCATCACGAAGCGCCCGCTGGCGCTGCGGGAGGCGATCGAGATCGCGCTGCGGAACAACCTGGAGATCGACATCGAGCGCACCAACATCGACTCGCAGCAGCAGCTGCTGAAGGCGGCCAAGGGCGCGTTCGACCCGATCTTCCGCTACAACCCGAGTTACGAGAAGCGGAACACGCCGGCGGCGTCGGTGCTGCAGGCGGCGACCGGGAAGCTGACCGAAGACTACATCAACAACAACTTCAGCCTGCTGGGCAAGACGGGCTGGAACGGTATGAGCTTCAACGCGGGCTTCGACAACACGCGGACCTCGACGAACAACCCGTTCGTGAATCTGAACCCGTATCAGAGCGCGCGGCTGACGCTGAGCGCGGTGCTGCCGCTGCTGCGGAACCGGCAGATCGACATCGACCGGGCGCAGTTGAAGGTGCGGGCGAAGCAGATCGGGATCTCGGAGACCGAGCTCGAGCTGCGTGTGATCGACGTGGTGAACCGGGTGGAGCAGACCTACTGGGACCTGGTGGCGGCGCGGCAAGCGATCGAAGTGGCCGAGCAGGGCGTGAAGCTGAGCGACGAGCAGCTGGCGCGGACCGAGCGGCAGATCGCGGCGGGCGCGCTGGCGCAGGTGGAGCTGGCGGCGTCGCAGTCGGAACTGGAGCGGCGCAAGGACAGCTACTACACGGGGCTGGACGCGCTGAACATGGTGGAGAACGGGCTAAAGACGCTGCTGAGCCCGGCGCGGGACAGCGAGATCTGGAAGGACGAGATTGTGCCGACGGACCGGATGCCGCTGGCGCCGGCCGAGGTACAGCCGCTGGCCGACGCCGTGAAGGCGGCGCTGGGCAAGCGCGTGGAGTTGAAGCAGGTGGCGCAGCGGCGCGAGGTGAACGACGTGCAGGCGCGGTTGAGCCGGGACCAGTTGAAACCGCAGGTGAACCTGGTGGGCGCATATACGAACAGTGGCCTGGCAGGCACGGTGGGCTCAACGGACAATCCGTTCACGTCGTCGAACGTGGCGCTGTACCAGCGGCTGAACCAGTTGAGCGCGACGGCGGGGCTGCCGCCGGTGCTGCCGCCGAACTTCGGGTCGCTGCCGACGTTCCTGGTGGGCGGCTACGGGCAGGCGTTGCAGAGCCTGTTCGGCGGACGCTTCCCGACGGTGCAGGTGGGCGTGCAGTTCGATTTGAACCTGCGCAACCAGACGGCCGAGGCGAACCTTGCGCAGACGGCGATCGCGGAGAAGCGGCTGAACCTGGAGAAGGCGCGCGTGGAACAGATCGTCGACATGCAGGTGCGGAACGCGCTGCAGAGCCTGCAGGCTTCGCGGCAGCGGATCCGGGCGGCGGAGGCGGCGGTGAAGGCCTCGCAGGAGAAGCTCGACAGCGAGATCCGGTTGTTCCAGACCGGGGAATCGACGAACTTCCTGGTGCTGACGCGGCAGAATGAGCTGTTGGAATCGAAGCGGCGCGCGGTGGTGGCGCAGCTGGAGTTCAACAAGGCCGCGGCGCGGCTGGAGCAGGCAAAGGGCGAGACCCTGGAAACCTACAAGATTTCGGTCCGGTAGTCCCGCCCGCCGGTTACAACGTTACTGGCCGCCTCCTTTCGGTTTGACGAGGGGTTTCTGTTTCTCCCTCCAGTCCTTCAAGCCACAGGATGCGGCCACTTTGTAGCCGGCTTTGGTCAACATGTCCGCGGCACGCGCGGCTCTGCCTCCGCCGTTTCAAGCGGTGATGATGGTCTTGTCCCTGGGGACTTCCTTCATCCGCTTCTCGAGCTCGCCGAGGGGGATATTCACGTACCCCTTGAGCGAGCCGAGTTCCGCGATTTCCTTGGGTTCGCGGACGTCGAGGAAGAAAACGTTGGCCTGTTCCTTGATGAATTGCTGGAGTTCTTCGGCGTCGGTGATTTTCTTCACCTCGCCCTGTTTGGCCGGCTCCTGCGAGAACATCGCCATTGCCAGCCCCATCAGAGAAAGGAGCTTCTTCATGGCTCCAGTGTAGCCAGTAGACTGGTGGGCATGACGGGAATCGTACGGGAAGTGAAGTGCCATACGGCGCCGATGGCGGGGTCGTGGCTGTCAGAGTCGGTGATCGCGAATCCGATGTCGGCGTATCCGGAGTACTTCGCGAAGCGGTCGTCGTGGTTCGGGCCGATGACGGCGGCGGTGATCGAGCTGGTGCTGGAGGACGGAACGCGGGGGTACGGGTTCGTGGGGTGTGGAAAGGGCCACGCGGCGCGGGCGGTGGTGGAAGAGCAGATGGCGGCGCTGGTGGTGGGCAGGAGCGTGTTCGACACGGCGGCGGTGGAGGAGAAGTTGTACCGGGCCTCGATTTTCTATGGGCGCGGGGGCGTTACACAGGCGGCGATCTCGGGCATCGACATCGCGATGTGGGATGCGCAGGGGAAGCTGACGGGACGGCCGGTGTTCGAACTGCTGGGCGGGGGCGCGCGGGGGCCGCTGCGCGCTTATTACACGGGCTACGATCCGGAGGCGCTGGCAGCGTACGGGATCCGGGACATGAAGATCGCGGTGCCGTACGGGCCGGCGCACGGAGAAGCCGGGATGCGGAAGAACGAAGAGGCGGTGGCGCGGGCGCGAGACGTGCTGGGGCCGGAGGCGTTTCTGGCGCTCGACATCTACATGGCGTGGGACGTGCCGTACACGCTGAAGATGTACGACCGGCTGGAGAAGTACGGGATCGCGTGGCTGGAGGAGCCGGTGCTGCCGGACGATTACGCGGGGTACCGGGAGATCCGGCGGCGCGTGAACACAATGGTGACGGGCGGGGAGCACGAGTACATTTTCGAGGGGTTCCGGCGGCTGATCGAGGAGGGCTGCGTCGATATCGTGCAGCCGGACATTTACCG
>CAYMTH010000216.1:7454-7951 GCA_964393235.1 uncultured Solibacteraceae bacterium
GTGAGGCGGGCATTCTGAAGAAGGAAGAGGCGGTGGCGCGGGCGCATCACGTGAAGCTGGTGTGCCACGGGATCGGGGCGGCGACGTACCACTTCGAGAGCGCGAACGATCCGGCGATGACGCCGTTTGTGGAGTACGTCGATATCTACCGCGGAACGACGCAGGACTGGGTATTGACGGGGGATCCGCGGCCGGTGGACGGTCTGATTTCGCTCGAGCGGAAGCCGGGGTTCGGGTACGCGCTCGACGAGCGGGTGTTTGCCGAGGGGCGCCCGGTGGCGACGATCTGGTAGCTGTGGATTTCCTCTGGAAAACGGAAAGTTGCGCGCGGGGCGCGGGAACTCTACCTTGGTAACTTATGGCGACGCAAAACGACTTGGTCATGCAGAAGGGCTTGCCGGCCAACATCGAAGCGGAGCGGTACATTCTCGGCGCCATTCTGCTGGATTCCTCCTCCTTCCTCAACGTCGGCAGTTCGCTGCAGCCGACCGATTTTT
>CAYMTH010000217.1:0-7947 GCA_964393235.1 uncultured Solibacteraceae bacterium
CCTCGCCAAGCCCGCCCTCGCCCGCCGCCTGTTGCTGCGCACGGCCGGGCGGCACCCGGCCGCCGCCCTGCGCGAACTGCGCCAGTACATCGAACTTCCCTACGGTCCCGAGATCCGCGACGCCGCTCGCCGGGCCGCCGCCGCGCATCCCCCGGCCGATCTGCGCCTGCTCGAGCTGCGCCAGAACCCCTCCCTCGCGGCCGCCCTCCCCGACGCCGAACGCCTTCGCCTGGCCGCCGCCGCGCAAACCGAAGAGGAGCGCGAGACCGCCGTGACGCTCCTGCGCGACTACGCCTTCCCCGCCGACGCCGATGCCGCCGACCTGCGCGGCGCCCTCGCGCTGCTCGCTGACTCCGGCGCCCCGCTGCGCGTTCCCGCCGCCGTCCTGCGCGCCGCCTTCACCGGCATGGACGAAGCCGAGGACCCGCTCGCCGAGGCCGTCAAAGCCGCTTCAATCCTGGCCGCCGCCGGCCCCGAGAGCCTGGAGCAACTCCCCGATACCCCCGTCGCGCGCCTGCTCCGCCTGCCGCGCGAAGGCCCCTCACTGCAGGTGGCTGAGCTCTTCCCCGGCGGCGTCTGCGTGCAGCGCCACATCTTCCACAACGACGACGACGGCGTCGAATCCTTCGAGAGCTTCCTGCGCGCCTATGCCGGCGATCCGGACTGGCAACTCGAGACGCACGATGCCTACGTCCGCCTCACCGGCCGCGGCGGCAACGGACGCCGCATCGAGATCTACGCCAACCGTCCGGAGGCGCCGCAGGACGCCGTCAACCGCGCCCTGCCCGCCCCACCGTCGGTGATCGTTCACCGCGGGCACGATCATCACTTCCCCGCCACGCGCCGCCTGCTGCGCGCCGACGCGCGGCTGGTGTTCCTGGGCAGTTGCCGCGGCATGCAGAGCGTCGAAGACGTCGTCACGCGCTGCCGCCGCGCCCAGATGATCGCCACGCGCGCCATCGGCGCCACGGCTGTCAACGACGCCTTCCTGCGCGCGCTCAACCGCCGCCTGCTCGCCCCCGACGCCGTGACGCTCGAGTGGGACGACTTCTGGCTCTCGCTGCGGCCGCTGCTCGGCGGCAACGGCCACTTCGCCGATTACGTGCCGCCGCACCGCAACGAGGCCGCGCGCTTCCTGGCCGCCTGGTTCCGCCACGCCCTCGCTGCGCCATAATGGCCCCGATGCCTTACGCAAAACCCATTGAATATGCCGACGCCTCGCCCGAGGTGCGCGCCGTCTTCGACGAGATCATGGCCGCCCGCAAGGTGGACAAGGTGAACAACTTCTGGAAGTACCTGGCCAACGACCCGGCCACGCTCCGCCGCACCTGGCAGAGCATTCAGGAGATCATGTCCGCCGGCGCGCTGGACCCGTTGACGAAGGAGTTGATCTACATCGCCGTCAGCGTCACCAACGGCTGCGAATACTGCATCGCCTCCCACACCGCCGCCGCCGAAAAAAAGGGCATGACGCCGGAGATGTTCGCCGAGATGATGGCCGTCGTCGGCATGGCGAACGAGACCAACCGCCTCGTCACCGGCTATCGCGTCGAAGTCGACGAGGCCCTGCGTTAACGGAACTTTTCCGCCCGCGGGTTCGTAGGTAGGGATATGAACACGCGGGCGCATGTCGAAGGCCGCGGCCTCACCGGGCCGCTGATGATGATTCTGATCGGAGTCATTCTCCTGATCTCCCGGTTTGTGCCGGATCTGAGCTTCCGGGACCTGTGGCCCGTGCTGCTCATCGGCGTCGGCGCGGCGATGATCTTCGACCGCCGTTGATCGCATAAACTTGGAGGCATGAACCGCCGGCAATTTCTTTCCACGACGGGCGCGGGCCTGTTTGCGCAAGGGGGCGGCAAGCCCAAGCGGGTGGGCCTCATCGGCACGGGTTGGTACGGCAAGTCCGATCTCTTCCGCCTCATCCAGGTGGCCCCCGTCGAAGTGGTCTCCCTCTGCGACGTCGACAAGAAAATGCTCGCCGCCGCGGCCGATACGGTCGCCGAGCGCCAGCTCTCGAAGAAGCGTCCCCGCACCTACAGCGACTACCGCGAGATGCTCAAGGAACGCGACCTCGACATCTGCCTCATCGCCACGCCGGACCACTGGCACGCCCTCCCCATGATCGAAGCCGCCAAGGCCGGCTGCGACATGTACGTGCAGAAGCCGATCAGCGTCGACATCGTCGAGGGCCAGGCCATGGTTGCCGCCGCGCGCAAATACGGCCGCGTCGTCCAGATCGGCACCCAGCGCCGCTCCACGCCGCACCTGATCGAGGCAAAACGCGACTTCATCGACTCCGGCGCCCTCGGCAAGATCGCCTATGTCGAGACCTATTGCTATTACCACATGCGCGCCAAGGACAATCCGCCCGACGCCGCGCCGCCCGAAAATCTCGACTACGAAATGTGGACCGGCCCCGCCCCGATGCGGCCCTACAACCCGCTCGTCCACCCGCGCCGCTGGCGCGCGTTCATGGAGTACGGCAACGGCATCGTCGGCGACATGTGCGTGCACATGCTCGATATGGTGCGCTGGATGATGGGCCTCGGCTGGCCGAAGAGCATCTCCTCCTCCGGCGGCATCCTCATCGACAAGGCGAGCAAGGCCAACATCACCGACACGCAGGAAGCCACCTTCGATTTCGGCGACGTGAAGGTCGTCTGGACGCACCGCAGCTGGGGCCATCCGCCGGACCCCAAGTACCCCTGGGGCGCCACTTTCTACGGGGAAAAAGGCACGCTCAAAGCCAGCGTGATGAGCTACGACTTCATCCCCATGGCCCGGGGCGCCTCGCCCGTCCACAAGGACGTGAAGTACGAACTCGAGGAATACCCGATCGACAAGGTGGAGCCCGAACTCGAAAAGCACGTCGCGCCCGCCATCCGCGGCCACATGCGCGATCTGCTCGCCGCCATCGAGAAGCGTTCGAAGCCCGTCGCCGACATCGAGGAGGGCCACATCTCCACCGCCTCCTGCATCCTCGCCAACATGTCGCAGAAGCTCGGCCGCACGCTCCGCTGGGACCCGGTCACCCACAAAGTCATCGGTGACGACGAAGCCAACCGCCTCCTCGCCCGCCCCTACCGCGCTCCCTGGAAACACCCGGATCCGAAGAAGGTCTAGCCCGCCATGCCCACAACCTGGAACCGCCGCGCGTTCCTCGGCAGCGCCGCGCTCGCCGCCGCCCCCGCGCCGTTGAAACCCGCCGCCGCCACCGTCAAGCCGTGGCGCGGCAAGCCCACGCTCTTCATCCGCAACCAGCCCGTCTACGCCTGTTTCTACGCGCTCACCGACTGCGTCGGCGGCCGCTTCTCGTTTGAAGAAGGCCCCCGCCAGAGCATCCGCCAGTTCGTCGACGCCGGCTTCCGCCTCTTCCAACTCGACCTCTTCCTCGCCGACTGCTGGCCCAAGCCCGGCCCGCTCTCCGTCGATCTCGCCCGCCGCCAGATCCGCGGCATCCTCGACGTCTGTCCGGACGGCGTCGTCGTCCTCCGCTGGCATCTCAACGTGCCCGAGTGGTGGAAACAACAGTTCCCCGACGAACTCACCCGCTACGCCAACGGCGACCTCGAAAACCCCGAGCGCACCGTCCCCGTCCGCTACATCCAGGACGACCTCCGCCGCACGCCCCGCGCCAGTCTCGCCTCGGAAAAGTGGATGCAACTCGCCCGCGAGAAGACGGCCGAACTCGTCCGCGGCCTCGCCATATCCCCCGAAGCCCACGCCCTCGCCGGCATCCACGTCGCCTGCGGCGTCTACGGCGAGTGGCACTACTGGGGCTTCATGCGCAACGAACCCGACGTCAGCCGCCCCATGCAGGAGGCCTTCGCCGCCTATCGCAAGGCGCTCGGCCGACCCGCCGTCCCCGTGCCCGGCGTCGAGGAACGCAAGGCGCTCGATCACGGCATCTTCCGCGACCCGCACAAGCGAGAAGCCGTCATCGACTACTACAAATGCCAGCAGGACCTCGTCGCCAACCGCATCGTCGACCTCTGCGCCATCGTCAAGAAAAACTGGCCCGGCCCCATCCTCACCGGCACCTTCTACGGCTACTTCTTCTCCATGTTCGACCGCCAGGCCACCGGCGGCCACCTGCCGCTGCACAAGGTCCTCCGCTCGCCCCACGTCGATTACCTCAGCGCGCCGCAAGCCTACGGCCCGCTCTACCGCGATCTCGGCGGCAGCGGCGTCACCCGCGCCCTCATCGAAACCATCCGCCACAACGGCAAGCTCTTCCTCGACGAAATGGACCAGACCCCTTCCTGGAAGTGGCTCAACAACGTCGATACCGCCTTCCAACTCACCGATCTCGACGCCGACTGCGCCCTCATCCGCCGCAATGTCCTTGAAAGCTTCACGCGCGGCGCCGGCCTCTGGTACTACGATTTCGGCCCGTCGAACCAGACCGGCTGGTGGGCCGACACGCGCCTGATGGCCGAAATCAAGCGTCTCAAAGAGATCCTCGAAAAGTACCACCAGCGCGACTACGCCCCCGCCGGCGACGTCCTGTTCGTCTTCGACACCGACGTCTACTACTACACCGGCACCATCCAGGGCACCGATCCCATCACCGATCCGCAGGCCGTCAACCGCACCCTCGGCGAAGCCTGGCGCGCCGGCGCCGCTATCGAAACTGTCCACCTCAAGGACCTCGAAACCATCGACCTCGCCCGCTTCAAAGTCGTCGTCTTCGCCAACACCTGGCTCATGTCGGCCGCCCAGCGCCGCTTCGTCCGTGACAAGGTCATCGCCCCCAACCGCCACGTCGTCTTTCAGGGCCTGCCCGCCTACACCGACGGCGCCTCGGTCAACATCGAATTCTCCCGCGAAGTCACCGGCCTGCCGCTCCAGCCCAAGGGCATCCACCTCACCGTCGCGCCGGAAAATCTCAGCCGCCACGGCAACGTCTGGTTCGCCTCCGCGCCGCCGCTGCCCACCGCCGAATGGCGCCGCATCTTCGCCGCCGCCGGCGCGCATCTCTATATCGACGCCGGCGAAATTCTCCATGCCGGCGGCGGACTGGTACTCATCCACACCAAGGAAGGCGGTCGCCGCCGCCTCATGCTCCGCTCCGGCCGCGCGCTCGATCTCGACCTTCCGCCGAAGGCCTCCTGGCTCTTCGACGCCGCCACCGGCGATCGCCTCCTGTGACCATTTTCGCCGCGTGTTTCCGCTAGTCATGATGGAGACACTCGACCCCCATGCGCCCCTTCGGACTGCTGTCCATCGCCGCCCTCGCCCTCGCCGCCCAGGACACCTCGACCCTCACCGTCACCGGTAAGAAGGGCGAAGAAACGGTGGCCATCCGCAACGTCACCTACGACGTCTCCGGCGGCCTCGTCCTGCGCCGTACCCAGGTCTCGAAGGAAGTGCTCAACGAAAAGGGCCTCGACGCGACAACCACCGTCGAAGCCTGGCCCGTCGGCGCCGACCGCAAGGCGAAGCCCAGGTACACCATCGCCTCCCAGGGCATCGACGGCCGCCCCGTCGACGGCCAGTTCTACCAGGTCCAGCGCGGCGTCGAGGACACCCTCTGGTGGTCGCTCTTCGACCTCGCCACCGGCAAGCCGCTCTTCTCCACATTCGTCCCCGTCTTCCGCGTGCCCGACTCCGGCGACCTCGCCGGCTATGACGTCCCCGAAGACGGCGACGCGCGCCTGAAGCGCAATCCCCGCCTGCTCGGCGTCGTCGCCATTGCCGCGCCCGGCGGCCCCGTCAAGCGCATCGAAGTGCACTGCAAGGACGCCAAACGCGCCGTCATCCTCCGCTCCTTCGCCGACGTCCGGCCCGAGCTCAAGCCCGCCGGCAAAGGCGCCCTCTCGCTCACCATCCGCGACGCCATGCCCGACGTCACCGTCCGCATCCCCCTCGCCGCCGCCGGTCCCGTCGAGGCCTGTGATAGCTTGGCTCGGTGATTCGTCAGCTTCTTCCCATCGCACTCCTCGCCGCGTGCCAAATGGCCGCGCAACCGCCCGCGCCCGCCGTCAATACGGACATGCACTACAAGCTCGGGCCCGATTCGCTCGCGCAGGACGGCGTCCCCAAAGGCGTCATCAAAGGCCCGTTCCAACTGCCCAGCGAAGCCTATCCCGGCACTTCGCACACCTACTCGGTCTACGTGCCCGCGCAGTACGATCCCGCCGTCCCCGCCGCGCTCATGGTCTGGCAGGACGGCCCCGCCATGATGGCCCCCGAAGGCGACGCCCGCGTCCAGAACGTGCTCGACAATCTCATCTACCGCCGCGAAATCCCGGTCATGATCGCCGTCTTCATCAGCCCCGGCCGCCGCCCCGATCAGCCCGAGGCCACCCCGCGCGAATGGGGCGACCGCACCACCAACCGCCCCACCGAGTACAACTCCCTCGACGACCGCTACGCCCGCGTCGTCGTCGACGAACTCCTGCCCGTCCTCAACAAGGAGTACAACATCTCCAAGGACCCCGAACAGCGCGGCCTCGCCGGCGCCAGCTCCGGCGCCATCGCCGCCTTCACCGTCGCCTGGCACCGCCCCGATCAGTTCCGCAAAGTGCTCTCCATCGTCGGCAGCTTCGTCGATCTCCGCGGCGGCCACAAGTACCCCGACATGATCCTCGCCGCCGAAAAGAAGCCCATCCGCATCTTCCTCCAGGACGGCCGCAACGACAACCGCGGCCAGCGGCCCGGCGGCCAGTACAACCCCGATCGCGACTGGTTCCTGCAAAACGTGCGCATGGTGAAGGCCCTCACCGCCAAGGGCTACGAAGTCAACTACTCCTGGGGAATCGGCCGCCACGGCCAGAAGCAGGGCGGCGCCATGATCCCCGAAATGATGCGCTGGCTCTGGCGCGATCAGCCCGTTTCCACCGACGTCAACGACGCCGTCGAACGCTCCTTCCGCGCCCCGGCCAAACCGAAGGAGTAGCTACTCCCGCAGCCCGAACGTGTACAGCGTGTGGCCGATCGCCATCGACACACGCTGCTTCCCGTTCACCAGGTAGGTCACCGGCGAAGCCGCCGCCTGCCCGCCCAGATACCGGTGCCACAGCAGCTGACCGTTCGTCGCGTCGAGCACGAAGAAGTTGCCTTCCCGGTTCGCCGTGAACAGCACGTTGGCCGCGGTGGTCAGCAGCCCGCCCTCGCTCACGTCGGTCATCTTGTACTCCCAAACCTTGGCCCCCGTCGTCGGATGCAACGCCCGCACGGCGCCGTACCCGGTCTTCGGATCCCGCCGCGCCAGCCGGTCCCGCCGCGTCGATTGCACCGGAGCTTTAATCCCCCCGCCCGCGTACCACTTGCCCTGCTCGTACTCCTGATCCCACGAAAAATACAGGCTCCAGTAGTCGTCCCACACGTTCAGGTAGAACAGCCCGGTCTTCGCGCTATACGACGGCGCGAACCAGTTCGTGCCGCCCTGCACGCCCGGATAAATCACCGTGCCCTGCGGGCTCGGGCTCTTGCCCGGCACGCGCATCGGCCGCCCCTTATCGTCCAGCCCCTTCGCCCAGTCCAGCTTCACGAACGGCTTGCCCTGCAGGAACTCGCCCGTCGCCCGGTCCAGCACGTAGAAGAACCCGTTCCGGTTCGCCCACAGCATCAGCTTCCGCGGACGCCCGCGGAACTCGCGGTCCACCAGCACCGGCGTCTGCACCGCGTCCCAGTCCCATTCGTCGTGCGGCGTGAACTGAAAGTGCCACTTCAATTTCCCCGTGTCCGCGTCCAGCGCGATCACCGAACTCGAGTACAGGTTGTCCCCCGGCCGCACCTTCGCGTTCCAATCGGGCCCCGGATTCCCCACGCCCCAATACGTCAGGTTCAGCGCCGGATCGTACGATCCCGTCAGCCAGATCGGCCCGCCGCCGTGCTTCCACGAATCCCCGCCCCACGTCTCGTGGCCCGGTTCTCCCGGCTCCGGAATGGTCTTGAACTTCCACAGCTGCCGCCCCGTCTTCGCGTCGTAGGCCGCCA
>CAYMTH010000218.1:0-7881 GCA_964393235.1 uncultured Solibacteraceae bacterium
CCCCGGGGGAAACATAATGCTCCGGATAGCCGTCGCTGATGGACGGCGCGTGCATATTGTGGAGATGAATGGCCGTTTTCGGAACCCCGAATCCTGTGTGCGTCACGTCCGGGGAAAACGTATTCCGCCACCGCACCAGCACCGGTTCGCCGTACTTGAGATTCAGTAACGGTCCAGGAACGGAACCGCCGTAGGCGAACAGCTTCGACTTGGCATACCCAAGCCGCTGCAGGTCGGAATGGAGATAAGCATCGACATAGCCGACGCTCATGTCGTAGAACTTCGCGGCCGGATACGAGTCGTAGTTTTCGAAACGGGCGGGATCGATCGGCGACTGGCCGAGCGTGCCCAGCCTGGCGTTCAGGTTGGCGATATTGCGACCGGCGATCGTGACTGGGGTCTTCGCGGCCGGTGGCGCTATCGAATCGACGAAGGGCGTGAGACGGGTACTAACGAATGCGCTTGGCTGCGCAGCCGATGGGCGGGCGATGAAAGGGGCGGAGAATAACGCACCCACCAAAGCACGCCGATCGACCATCGGGCTTTGTTTGGATTTTGCGGACATTTTTCCTCGGCGGCAGTTAATCTGCTCTATTGCTGGGACTTTCAGGTTCCATCACTCGAGAGCAGAACTGCATCAAGAAAAACCCGCGATTTGGCGCAGTGAGGGGGGCAGTACTTGTTGTGAAAAGTACTAGGCCGTGGGCTGGTTTGTCTTTTTGGTACTGCTCGGAATGTAGGATTGGCGCGAAACTGGAGGCCGGTGCGGCGGAACGATGGGACGCGGGCCGGCGGCGTGGCCGGACCCGAGGCGGCCGTCCCTGCCGCGCAGTCACGGGGCGCCAGACGTATGACATCGGCGGTTTACCGGCTTTCCGAAACGTAGTCGGCAAGTGTCAATAAAGAAGCCAGGCTGCGTGGAATAGCAGCCTGGCGCAGTGGACCGGGGCTCGTCCGGCTCTGCTTAAACCTATGTTTGGCCGGTTGCACCCGGAGAGGGCGAGCGCCGCTCGACCACCGTCCAGGCGTTCATCATGGCGTGATCCTCATGCACGACGTTGTGGCAGTGCGAGACGTAGTCGCCAGTGAAGTCACGGAAGCTGATCAAGACTTCCATGCTCATTCCGCTCTCGAGGACGAAGATGTCGCGACGGCCCGCATAGCGGGGATTGTTGAGCGCACTGACGCCGTTCACGGTCAGAATGCGCCCCTCTTCGAAATGCATATGCACCGGGTGCCACCAACTGCCGTTGGCCTCAAGCGACCATATCTCTGTGGAGTTCACGAGAATTTCGAACTTGCGGCTGGGGTTCCAGAGTTCCCCGTTGATGGTCCAGCGGCCGTTGGCGCGGTTGTACTTGAAATCCCGGCGATTCAGTGTGCGCAGGACCGCCGGCGAGGGAATCGGAGGAAGATCGCGCAGCGCCATTGTCGAATCGAAGTAGCTTTTGTCCGGAGTGGAGAGTGATGCCGCCACTCGCAATTCGAGAACCTTCGGCGCGTGCGCCAAGGGAATGAGGCCGTCCGGTTTTCTGGGATCGGTGTGGGCCATCCGGTTGGCGAAGTAGAGGCGCCGGCCAGCAAACTTCGTGAAATCGACAATCACATCAAAGCGCTGGCCTGGAACCGACTCGATCCCATTGGGCCGCGGAATCGGTTTGGGGATCAGATTGCCGTCGGTGCTGATTTGAAAGAATGGCACGTCAACCGCGGCGCCCTGCGCATCGGCCAGTTGCAAGTGCCAGATGCGCGTCGTGCCGGGCGTATACAGCCGCAACCGGTACTTGCGTGGCTCGACCGCCAGAAACGGCGTGATCTTGCCGTTCACGGCGAACGTGTTACCCAGAACTCCATCGAGGTCGCTTTGGTCAAAGTCGATCTGTCCCTGGGCATTCAGAAGCGGGTCTGTAAAGAACAGGGGGATGTCGTACTGTCCCGCCGCGCCCGATGGCAAGCACAGTCCCGTTGTTTCGCTCCCGGTATCGAGATCATCGAAACATTTCACGGGGCCGAAGAGGCCGCGCGTGACGTTTTGCGCGGTGAAATCGATCAGATGATCGTGATACCAGAGTGACCCGAGCGCCTCGCGCGGGTCGTTGCCTGCGCGCAGCATGGGCCAGTGGTAGTCCAGTACTTCTCCGGGGGAGACGAAGTTCTCGGGGAACCCGTCGCTATCGGAGGGCGAGTGCATATTGTGCAGATGAATCGATGACTTCGGGACGCCGAATCCGGTGTGCGTTGCCGACGGGTCGAAGGTGTTGCGCCATCGCACGAGCACAGGTTCGCCGTATCGAAGGTGAAAGAGCGGTCCGGGAACTGAACCACCGTACGCAAAGAGTTTGGACGGTCTATACCCAAGCCGTTTCAGTGCGGAGTGGGGGTATGCGTCGACGTACCCGATTGTCACGTCGTAGAATTTGGCCGCCGGGTATGCCGCGTACTTCTGAAAGCGCCTAACATCGATCGGCGGTTGTCCCGCGGCCGCGAATCGGGCATTCAGACTGGCTGGGTTTCCCCTAGCCACGTCAATGCCTGACTGGGGAGCCGGGGGCTCAATCTGGTCAACGAACGGGGTTAGCGCCGCGCGGAGCGCCGGGCCGGCAGGGGTAAGCTGTTGCGCAGATAACCGGGCGTTGAGAAATGGAACCGCGGCGGTGACCCGCAAGAGTTCGCGCCTGGCTAGTGCATTCCCCGGTGAAGAGGGACGTGATTCGGGCATCTGTTTCTTCGCCGGCAGCGCAGTATTTTCCTTGACTTCTAAATATCCACCACATCAACGGTGGCCCGCGTGCTGGATTACCCGGTAAAGCGGGGCAGACTTCCCTTACGGCCGCGCGGAAAAGTATCGGTATCTCGACGGGATATCTGTGTGCCTCCGCGAATTTCGCCAAGTTCGCCTACGAAAAAGCAGAAGGCCGGCTCGTTGGAGCCGGCCCAGTTCTTCTTCCTTGCCGTGCCGCCCGTCAGCCTTTGACGGTGTGGAACTCCCAGCCTTTGCGGAAGGTGGGTTTCAGCAGCTTGTTGGCTTCGGCGTTGTTGGTGATGCGCATCTTGTCGGGGTCGTACTCGAGCTTGCCTTCGTGGCGGAGTGCGATGACGCCGAGGAGCATCCATTCGACGAACGGCGCGGCGACGTCGAAGTTCGAGCAGGCCGGATCGCCGCCCTTGCAGGCGCGGATGAAGTCGCGCATGTGGCCCGGCGAGCGGGTGAGCAGGGGCGAGGGGAGGGTGTAGTCCTTCATCTTCTCGACCGGCAGCAAACGGGTGACTTCGCCGTAGGTGCCGGTGGTGAGCAGGCCCTTTTCGCCGAAGAAGACGCTGCCGTTCGGGGTGGGGAAGCGCAGTTCGGCGCCGGGCGCCTTGAGGGCGTCGAACTCGGCCTGGTTATAGACGCGGCCGGGGGAGCGGAAGGCGGCGTCGCCGGGGCGGGCGCCGCCGAAGCCGCGGCGCGGGTCGGAGCTGCGCAGCGAGGGGGGATCGCCGACCCATTCGCCTTCGGGCACGCCATCGAGCTTGGGGCTCTGCTTCAGGCCGTCGTACCAGTAGACCTTGAGCGGGGGCATGTCGCCGTAGGCGGCAAAGTCGAAGCGGATGGTGCAGGACTTGGGGAACTGGATGGGGCTGGCGCCTTCCTTCTTGATGCACTCTACGCCGATGATCTTGCGCTTGGACAGGTGGAGGGCCATGTTGGGCGCGCCGAGGATGTGGCAGGCCATGTCGCCGAGGGCGCCGGCGCCGAAGTCGAAGAAGCCGCGCCAGGAGAAGGGGAGGTAGAAGTAGCCGCCCCAGCGGTCGGGCTGGGTGCGGCCGCCGGCGGTGAAGGGGCGGTTTTCGGCGACGCCGAGCCAGAGGTCCCAATCGAGCGTGGGCGGGACGGGCTCTTCCTTGGGGACTTCGGTGATGCCCTGGGGCCAGAGCGGGCGGTCGGACCAGGCGTGGACTTCGGTGACGTTGCCGATGTCACCGTTCCAGACGATCTCGGCGCACTGGCGGGTGCCTTCGTTCGAGTAGCCCTGGTTGCCCATCTGCGTGGCCACCTTGTATTTCGCGGCGGCGGCGCGGAGCTGGCGAGCCTCCCAGATGGTGCGGGTAAGCGGCTTCTGCACGTAGACGTGCTTGTTGCGCTCCATGCACCAGACGGCGGCGGTGGCGTGCATATGGTCCGGCGTGGCGACGATGACCGCGTCGATGTTGTTCTGCTCCTTGTCGAGCATCTTGCGGAAGTCGCGGTATTGGGTGGCTTTCGCGTAGGTTTTGAAGGACTCGGCGGCGCGGCGGTCGTCGACGTCGCAGAGGGCGACGATGTTTTCGGTGGGGGCGGCGGCGCGGAGGTTGGAGGCGCCCTGGCCGCCGGAGCCGATGGCGGCGAAATTCAGTTTTTCGTTCGGGGATTTGTAGCCCAACACCTTGAGCGAGGGCGAGCTGCCGAAGCCCGCGGCGGGGACGGCGCCCGCGAGAAGCGAGCCGTAGAAGAAGTGACGCCTGTTGATTGCCATGTTGACTGCTATTTTAAGCGGGCGGGGGTAGAATTGCAGGATGCCTATCGTCGTCGACGCGCCGAATCAGCCGTGGGAACAGCGGACCATCGGTCCGACGGGGGACCCGGTTTACCGCAAGAATCTGTATGCCGACCCGGACACGGGGATGGAAGTGCGGCTGGTGAAGTATCCGGCCGGGGTGATGAACCCGACGCACACGCATCCGTGCGCGCACGGGATGTACATTCTGGAGGGCACGCTGCTGACCGGGAGCGGGCGGTACACGGCCGGGCAGTTCGTGTGGTTCCCGGAGGGCGAGACGATGCAGCACGGGGCGACGGCGGAGACGGACGTCGTGGTGGTGTTCATCACGAACAAGCCGTTTGAAATTCACTACAAATGACGCGGTGGCTGGCGGTGGTCGTACTGCTGGCCGGGTGCGCGGCGCGGCGGGAGTTGCCGGCGTTGCCCGCGGCGGAGCTGCCGGCGGGTGCGCAGGCGGCGGTGCGCGAGGCCGTGGGTGCGGCGCTGTCGGCGGCGAAGGTGCGGCCGGAGGATTCGGCGGCGGTGGCGCGATTGGGGATGGTGCTGCACGCGCACGGAGAGCTGGGCGGGGCGGCGCAGGCGGAGGCGCGGGCGGTGGCGCTGGCGCGGGGCGAGGCCGATTACGCGTACTACCGGGGCGTGGCGCTGGCGGGATTGGGACAGTACGCGGAGGCGGTGGAGCCTTTGCGGGCGGCGTTGGGCATTCGGGAAACGGCGGCGGGGCGGCTGCGGCTGGGGGACGCGCTGTATGGGGCGGGCCGTGTGGATGAGGCCCGGCGGGAGTATGAACGGGTAGTGGCGGCCGACGCGGGTCTGGCGGCGGGGCATTACGGGTTAGGCCGGTGCCTGGAGGGGCAGGCGGCCGTGGCGGCGTTGCGGCGGGCGGTGGAGCTGTATCCGCGCTACGGCGCGGCGCGGTTTGCGCTGGCGGGCGTGCTGCGCAAGATGGGACGGGGGCCGGAGGCGGAAGCGCTGTTGGTCGACTATGAACGGGACAAGCTGGCGGCGCCCCCGGTGGCCGATCCGGCGATGGCGGCGGTGGAGGCGCTCGACGCGAGCGCGGCGGGGATGCTGCGGGCGGCGCAGGGGTTGGACCGGGCGGGGCGCGGGCCGGAAGCGCTGGCGATGTTGGAACGGGCGGTGGCGGTGGATGGGAAGCTTGGGCAGGCGTGGGTGACGTTGATCGCTCTGTATGCGCGGGCAGGACGCCCCGACCGGGCGGAGGAGGCTTACCGGAAGGCGCTGGAGCTGGACGCGCGGAACGCGGAGGCGCATTACAACTACGGCGTGATGATGGCGCAGGCGGAGCGGGTGGCCGAGGCGCGGGGGGCCTTTGCGAAGGCGGTGGAGGCCGACCCGCGGCATGCCGAGGCGCTGGACGGGTTGGGCGCGATGGTGGAGATGACGGGCGCGTTGGAGCAGGCGGCGCAGTTGTACCGGCGGGCGCTGGCGGTGAAGCCGGGGTTGCGGCTGGCGCGTTTCCATTTGGGGCGGATTCTGGCGAATCAGCGGCGGTATGCGGAGGCGATCGGGGAGTTAGAGAAGGCCGTGGAACCGGTGGACGGGCAGGCGGTGGGGTTCCTGTATGCGCTGGGCGCGACGCAGGCGCGGGCGGGGCAACGGGCCGAGGCGGTGTCGACGTTGCGCCGCGCGCGGGAAGCGGCGGAGCGGTTCGGCGACCGGGAGATGGCGGCGGCGATCGGACGCGACCTCGGGCGCCTGGGCGACCGGTAGGCTTTTTCCTGGGTGACAGGCACCTAGGATTTATCGGAGGGAGAGGACGGTGGCGGCCTGGGTGCGGTGCGGGCCGGCTTGCGCGGCGACGGGGCCGGGCCGGGCGGTTTGCGGCAGGCGGGCATTGATCTGCACCAGGCCGAGGAAGCCGGGGACTTCGCCGGCGAAGAGAATTTCCGTCCGCTCGCCCGACACGGTGAGTTCTACGGGGAGTTGCAGCGTTGCGTGCAGGCCGGGCGCGGCGGGTGGATTCACGGCTCCGAACCCGGTGCCGAAGAAGACCACGATCTCGCCCGGGCGGGCCGGGTTGGCGGCGGTGTTGACGGTGCCGTTTTGATTCAGCGCGATGACGTTGCGGGTGTCCGGGCTGGCGAAGAGTTCCGGCGCGGCGGCGACTACCGGGACGCTCAACCGGTTGGAGGGGATGCCCTGAAAGGTGACCTGGAGCGTCGCTTCGCGGCCCGGTTGGAGCGACGACGGGACGTGAACGTTGATCTGGTACGGGTCGCTGTACACGACCGTCGCGGGCGCGCCGTCGATGGTGACCTCGGCGCCCGGGCCCATCTGTTCGATGTAGATGGCGATCAACTGGCCGGGCGCGATGGGCGTGGCCGGGCCGCCGGCGGTGGAGGCGATGGCTTGGCGGCGAAGGACGCCGAAGCCGGTGGGATCGCCGGTGATCCAGGTGAGGATCGTCTCGCCCTGGCGGGTGGGAAGGTAATCGACGGTGTCGAGGAGCAGGCTGCCCGGGCTGAACGTGGCGGCGGTCCAATGGGTGCCGCGGTCGTCGGCGTCGTAGAGCTCCTGGAAGGCCTGGCCCGGGTCGGCGGGCAGCGTCCATTCGGCGCGGTAGCGGGCGGCGGGCAGGATGTCTTCGCCCTCGGCGGCGGCGATGACGACCTGCCGGAGGCCGGCGGCGCGGATGGCGGGGACGGCGGCGGGCGCGGCGGAGAGCAGCAGGTTGGGGAAGGGAAGCAGCTGGGGCCAGAGATCGGCGGGGGCGGACTCGGCGGCGAGCACGACGGCGAGGCCGAGCGATTCGGCGCGGCGGAGGACGGGCGTCAGTTGCGCGGCCGGGGCGAGGGGGATCCGGACGGCGTTGGCGTTCCAGCGGACGCGGATGACGCCGAGCGCGGCGGGCGTGGCGGCCTCGACGGACGGCAGCGTGACGCCGCGGAGGAGGACGGTCTGGCCGGCGGCGTCGAGCAGGCGGACGCCTTCGACGCGGAGCGGCCCGCGTACGGGCGGCGAGATGGGCGCATGGGCCCATGCCGCGGCGGCGAAGGCGATGGCGAGCAGAGCTCTCATTCCCTTTCGATGCTACGGCACGGGCTTGCGTTGGAGGTGTTAACTATTCGAGCGGCGCGGTGCAGGCGGTGTGGTTCGAAAGGCCCTGCAGCAGCTCCTCAAAGGTGCGGAGGGGCGTGCCGGAACCGTTGGCGCCGACGGCGGGGATGGCCACCCAGTTGTCGCGCGCGGCGAGCGGGAACAGGGCGTTGAACGCCGGCGCGGGGACGCCAGGGGACTGTTCGGCGTGGCCGTCGGGGATGCAGAGTTCGGGGTGGTCGACGGGGGCGCGTTCGTAGCGGACGCGGTCGTCGGTGAGGGCGCGGAGGAAGGCGGC
>CAYMTH010000219.1:0-806 GCA_964393235.1 uncultured Solibacteraceae bacterium
CAGGGGTGCTGGCGCATGGCACGGAGGGCGTAACGGAGATCCTGCAGCATAGAGGTCGTTACGCCGGGGGCGAGGGAAAAGTTCCCTCAGCGATGAGGAGAATCAGCGGCGCTGCCACCAGTGACGTTTTTTGGCGACGAAGGGGCGGTTCTTCTTCGCGTTGTAGACGTTCGGCTTCAGGTTGTACTTGGGTTTCTGGCGGAGGGCGCGGACGGAGGACTCGCGGCCGCCCCTTCGCTTTTGCGATTCGGCCTGCGCGGGGAGGGCGAGGAGGAAAAGCAGGAGGAAAAGTGAGACGAGGTAGCGCATACTGATTCAGAGACGGCCGGCATGCCGCCAAGCGATCTATCGGCAGGGGCGGCCGCGAACAAGAGGGCCCGCATGCGATTTTTCGGATGGATGGTGTTGGCAGCCGGGATGGGCTGGGGGCAGGCGCCGGTGATTGTGGACACCGATGCCGGGCCGGACGACCTGATCGCACTGGTGTGGCTGATGCGGCAACCGGGGGTGAAGATCGAGGCGGTGACGGTGTGCAACGGTCTGGCGCATCCGGAGGCGGGGGCGGGGAGCGTGCTGCGGTTGCTGGAGGCGGCGGGGCGGGCGGGGGGGCCGGTGTATGTGGGCGCGGGGCGGCCGGTGGAGGGGACGGGGGCGTGTCCGGCGGAGTGGCGGCGGGCGGTTGCGCCGTGCCCAACTTGCGGAAGTTTCCAAGGTCCGTGAACTTCGCGCCGCCGTCCTTGCTGGTACGGTACGACACCGTAGCCGTGAAGGAGCGATTCTTGAACGCAGTCCGCATCTTCTGCCAC
>CAYMTH010000219.1:816-7816 GCA_964393235.1 uncultured Solibacteraceae bacterium
AGCGGGCGGGCGAAGCGGGGGGGGGGGGGGGGGAGCGTGCTGCGCTGGGTGGGGGCGGGGGCCTTAACGGGGGTGCCGGTATATGTAGGCGCGGCGCGCCCGGTGCAGGGGACGGGAGTGTTTCCGGCTGAGTGGCGGCGGGCGGCGGACGTCTTGTTACGGGACGAGTTTCCGGAGCCGCGGCGACGGACGGAGGTGAAGAGTGCCGCGGCGTATCTGGCCGAGCGGTTGATGGACGCGCGGCGGCCGGCGCGTGTGCTGGCGCTGGGACCGTTGACGAACCTGGCGGCTGCGGTGGCGACGGAGCCGAGGACGGGGCGGGGATTGGAGGAGTTGATCTGGATGGGCGGGGCGCTGGACGCGGCGGGGAACGTGCCGGAAGCGCCGGCGGCGGAGTGGAACGCGTGGGTGGACCCGGAGGCGGCCGAGCGGGTGTTGGCGGGGACGTGGCGGGTGCGGATTGTGCCGTTGGACGCGACGAACCGGGCGCCGGTGAGGGCGGCGGAGTTGAAGCTGTTCGAGGATGAGGCGCGGGAATGGGATTCGACGGTGGTGCTGAAACTGTTGCGGGGGGAGGTGGAGTCGATCCGGGCGGGGCGGTATTTCGGGTGGGACCTGCTGGCGGCGATGTCGGTGGTCCATCCGGGGATCGTGAAGACGCGGATGGCGGCGCTGGCGGTGCGGAAGCGGCCGGGCGAGCGGGGGCGGCTGGTGCGGGTGGAAGGCGCGCGGCCGAATGCGTTTGCGGGGGTGGGGGCGGACACGGCGATGTTCCTGCGGGAGCTGCGGAAGCTGGTGCCGTAGGGGATATGATCTTGGGATGATCGATCGCCGAACCTTTCTTTGCGCCGCGTTGACGCTGCCGGCGCCGGCCCAGACGCGCGTGGCCGGAGGCATTCCGAAGCGCCGGCTGGGCCGGACCGGGGAAGAGGTGTCGATCCTGGCGATGGGCGGGGCGCATTTGGGGCGCGTGGGAGCGAAAGACCAGGCGCTGGCGACGCGGATGCTGCGGACGGCGGTGGACGGCGGGATGACGTTCATGGACAACGCCTGGGACTATCTGAACGGCGAGGCGGAGACGGTGATGGGGAAGGCGCTGGCGGACGGGTGGCGGGAGCGGGTGTTCCTGATGTCGAAGAACTGCGGGCGGGATTACAAGACGTCGATGGCGAACCTGGAAGAGAGCCTGCGGCGGCTGGGGACGGACCGGCTGGACTTGTGGCAGTTCCACGAGATCAACTACGACAACGATCCGGACTGGGTGATGGAGCGGGGGCCGCTAAAGGCGGCGCTGGAGGCGCAGAAGGCGGGGAAGGTGCGGCACATCGGGTTTACGGGGCATAAGGACCCTTCGATTCACCTGAAAATGCTGGGGAAGGGGTTCCAGTGGACGACGGCCCAGATGCCGATCAACCCGCTGGACGCGTTCTACCGGAGCTTTCAGAACGAGGTGCTGCCGGTATGCGTGAAGAGGGGCGTATCGGCGATCGGGATGAAGTGTCTGGGCGGCGGGCCGTACGTGGCGCGGATTCCGTCGAAGACGCGGCTGACGGCGGAGCAGTGCGTGCGCTACGCGCTGAGCCTGCCGATCACGAGCCTTTGCCGCGGGTATACGACGCTGGAGCAGGTGCAGGCGGACCTGGCGATCGGACGGGATTTCCGCCCGCTGGGGCTGGAGGCGAAACGGGAGATTCTGGCGCTGGCGCGGCCGGAGGCGGAGGACGGGCGGCACGAGCTGTTCAAGTCGACGCAGTTCTTCGACGGGCCGACGCACCGGGTGCAGCACGGGTTTGAGACGGCGGGTCCGACGGCGTCGACGACGCGGTAACCGGGGGGGGACATCATGCGGCGGAGAGAGTTTCTGGCCTCGATGGCGGCCGCGGCCCAGGCGGCGCGGCAGCCGAACGTGTTGATGATCATCTACGACAAGTGCCGGGCGGACGCGGTGGGGGCGTACGGCAGCAAGGTGGCGCGGACGCCAAACCTGGACCGGCTGGCGGCCGAAGGGGTGCGGTTTGCGCACGCCTACACGCCGCAGGCGCTGTGCGGGCCGGCGCGGGCGTCGATGCTGACGGGGTTGTATCCGCACGGGCACGGGCTGACGCGGAACGTGTATCCGGGGCCGGCGGGGAAGACGCACACGAACTTTCCGGAGCCGATTCCGGACCCGTTCCGGGACAAGCGGTTCCGGCTGTGGGACAACTTCGTTTATCAGTTGAACAACGCCGGGTACGCGACGGGTTGCGTGGGGAAGTGGCATTTGGGGCCGGGAAATCCGGGTTTTTTCGATACGTTTAAGGGATTCAACTCCCTGCTGCGGCACTGGGTGGGGAAGCCGCACGAGTCGCTGTACCGGCCCGACGTGCATACCGATGAGGCGATCCGGTTCATCGAGGCGAACGCGGGGCGGCCGTGGTTTTTGTATCAGTCCTACTATGCGCCGCACGAACCGCTGGATCCGCCGAAGGAGTGGGCGGAGAAGTTCGCCGGTGTGGAACATGCCGACTACCACGCGACGATCGCGAATCTGGATTGGAATACGGGGCGGATTCTGGATACGCTGCGGCGGCGGAACCTGCTGGACAACACGCTGGTGATCTTCCTGGCCGACCACGGGCGGACGTGGGTGGACCGGCCGGGCGTGGCCGAAGGGATCGCGCTTTCCTACGAAGAAGTGGCGCAGGTTCCTCTGATTCTGCGGTATCCGGCGCGCGTGCCGGCAGGGAAGGTGTGGAATTCCGGTGTGAACCTGGCGGCGCTGGCGCCGACAATTCTGGACGCTTGCGGAGTGTCGACGGCGCAGGGGGTGAAGGACGACGGGTTGACGCCGGCGACGCACGCGACGAGCCTGTTCCGGACGATGGCCGGGCGGGACGAATGGACGGAGCCGGTGATCGTCGAGAACGTGCCGCAGAAGGCGATCGACGGTTCGTACTTCGAGGAACGGGCGGTGCGCACGGCGCGGCACAAACTCATCCTGCGGAAGTTCGACCTGGTGCCGGAGTTCCGGGCTGGGGAGTTGTACGATCTGGAGGCGGACCCGGAGGAGAAGGTAAATCTCTGGTCGCGGGACGCGCGGGTGGCCGTGGAACTGGCGCGGCAGTTGGAGGCGTGGGGACGGCGGACGCGGGACGACCTGGCGGTGGAACTGGGCGCGTGGGTGGTCAGGTCCCGAGCAGCGTGAGGATCTTCTCGCGGTAGGTGCGGGAGAGGGTCAATTCGGTGCCGTCCTTGAGCAGGACGATGTATTCGCCGTGGAACCAGGGGCGGAGTTCCTTGATGCGGTCGGCGTTGACGATGGTGGAGCGGTGGATGCGGAGGAAGCGCTGGCCGTCGAGCCGCTGCTCGAGCGCGTTCATGGTCTCGCGGATGAGGTGGGTTTCGCGGCCGACGTGGAGGTTGACGTAGTTATCGGCGGCTTCCATCCAATCTATGTCGTCCTGGCGGACGAAATAGACGCGGCCGGGGGTTTTGATGGCGAAGCGGGCGGATTCGGCGGGGCGGGGGCGGAGGTGGTTGAGTAGGGAAAGAAGAGTTTCGTTGGGGGCGGCGGCGAGCTGTCTGCGCACGCGGTCGAGGGTTTTGTGAAGGCGGGCGTCGTCGAAGGGTTTGAGGAGGTAGTCGAAGGCGTGGACGTCGAAGGCGCGGAGGGCGTACTCGTCGTAGGCGGTGACGAAGATGACGAGCGGGTGGCGGTTGACTGGGAGGGATTCGAGGACGCCGAAGCCATCGAGGCCGGGCATCTGGACGTCGAGGAAGAGGAGGTCGGTGTCGTTGTTTTCGAGGAACGCGAGGGCGTCGACGGGATTTTCGAACTCGGCGGCGACGGAGAAATCGGGGGCGGCGGAGAGCATGCGGCGGAGGCGCTGGCGGGCGAGGCGCTCATCGTCGAGGATGACCGTGCGGAAGGAGTTCATGGGGATACCTGACGGATGGGGATATGAATGGTCACGTCGAAACCGCCGCCGGGGGCGGGGCCGAGGCGGATGGCGGCGGCGCCGCCGTAGAGGCGTTCGAGGCGGGCGCGGGTGTTGGTGAGGCCGACGCCCTCGCGCAGGGGCGGGGCGGCGCCGGGGCCGTTGTCGCGGACGGAAAGGGTGAGTTCGCCGTTGCGGCGCATACAGGAGATACGAACGAGACCGGGGGAAGTGTTCCGGGAAACTCCATGCTTGAGCGCATTTTCGACAAGAGGCTGGAGGATGAGGTTGGGGACGGGAGCGGGGAGGGCCGCGGGGTCGACGTCCCATTTGACGGTGAGGCGGCCTTCGAAACGCATCTGTTCGATTTCGAGGTAGCGGCGGAGGAACTCGATTTCGTCGGCGACGGGGACCTCCTGCCGGCCGTTGTGGTCGAGGGTGAGGCGGAGAAAGTGCGAGAGGCGGACGATCATGGACTCGGCGCGGAGCGGGTCGGAATGGACGAGTTCGGAGATGGAGTGGAGGGTGTTGAAGAGGAAGTGGGGGTGGAGTTGCATTTTGAGGGCCTGCAACTGGGCCGTGGCGAGCTGGGCTTCGAGGCGGGAGGCGCGGAGGCGGCCGTCTTCGTACTTGCGGTAGAAGTCGAAGGCGTGGAGGCAGAGGAGGACGATGACGTAGTGGAGGAAGTTGAAGTCGAGGGCGCGGAGGATGGATTTCTGGAAGGAAGAGAGGGAATCGGGGACCTGGGCGAGGTCGATGAAGGGGAGGGCGGTGAAGTCCCAGAGGGTCTTGGTGAGGACGGCGACGGCGAGGGCGCCGAGCAGGTGGACGGCGACGTTGCGGCGTTCGCTGCCAATGGGGAAGCGGCGGCCCAGGGCGAGGATGAGGGGCGTGACGGCGGCCCATGCCCAGGCGAAGGAGATCTCGTACATGGCGCATTCGGCCCAGCCCATGGGCTTGCCGTAAATGGCGCTGCGGTAGTGGACGACGACGGTGTTGAAGAGTCCGTAGAGGGTCCAGAGAGTGAGGATCGACCAGAAGCGCCGGGCCATGGTGGTGGAAAAGAAAAGGCGCCCCGGCCGGCAGTTAGCTATTGGGAAAGTGAAACCGGCGGGGGCGCTCGGGTTACTGATTGTTTTCAGTTTGGCGGGGGCTGTGGAGGCCGGAGCATGGGTTTGGGGCGAAGCGCGGGAAAGCGGGGTGAGTTGCGGGCGGGGGGTTGCGTCCGGCGGCGGGTCCTGCCACAATAACGCTAATCGCGGCCGCGATCCGAAAGATGATTGGAAGAGCCGCCTGTTGTGATGGGGACAGAAAGGCGCCGGTATTCAGGGCGCCTTTCGTCACGTTTGGGGATAGAGTAAGGAGATGCTGCGGAGAGAGTTTCTGGCGGCGGCCTCCGGCGCCGTTGCGTTTGGACAGCGGCGGAAGCCCAATATCCTGTTTATCCTGCTCGACGACTTGGGCTACGGGGACGTGGGCTGCTACGGGCAGAAGAAGATTCTGACGCCGCATCTGGACCGCCTGGCGGCGGAGGGAACGCGGTTCACGGACGCCTATGCGGGCGGGCCGGTGTGCGCGCCGTCGCGGTGCGTGTTGATGACGGGCCGGCACGGCGGGCACGCGCGCATCCGGGCAAACGCGGGGACTGCGCCGATCGGGCCGGCGGACCGGACAATGGCGGCGTGGTTGAAGGGACAGGGCTATGTGTGCGGCGGGTTCGGGAAGTGGGGGCTGGGCGACGCGGGGTCGACGGGCGTACCGTGGAAGCACGGGTTCGACACGTTCTTCGGCTATCTGCACCAGGTGCACGCGCACAGCTACTTCCCGGAATTTCTGTGGGAGAACGACCGGAAAGTGCCGCTGGGCGGCAAGCAGTACAGCGCGGATCGGATCGCCGAGAAATCGTTCGCGTTCTTGCGGGAGAACAAGGACCGGCCGTTCTTTCTCTACGCGACGTACACGGTGCCGCACGGGCGATACCAGACGCCGACGGTGAGCCCGTATGAGGATCGCGACTGGCCGGAGAGCGAGAAGAAGTACGCGGCGATGGTGACGCAGGGCGACAGCTATGCGGGGCGTTTGCTGGCGATGTTGAAAGAGTACGGGCTGGAGCGGGACACGCTGGTGATTTTCGCCAGCGACAACGGCGGCGTGCGGGGCGAGGGACACGAGCTCGAGACCTTCGACACGATGCGGCTGCCGGGCGGGGCGAAACTGCGCGGGCAGAAGGGTACGCTGTACGAAGGCGGGCTGCGCGTGCCATTCGTGGTGCGGTGGCCGGGGCGGGTGAAGGCGGGGGCGGTGTCGACGGCGCCGGTCTATTTCGCCGACGTGTTCGCGACGGTGATGCACGCGGTGGACGGAAAGACGGCGCGGTACGAGGACGGCGTCTCGGTGTTCGGGTCTCTGCGGCGGCCGGCGCGGCGGGCGATGGTGTGGGAGGATCACCGGTGGACGGCGGCGACGAAGGAACTGCGGCCGGATTACGCGATGGCGGTTCGGGTCGGCGATTTCAAGGCGGTGCGGGAGCGGCCGGGCGCGCCGCTGCAGGTGTTCGACGTGCGGAACGATCCGGGGGAGACGCGGGACCTGGGCGACGGATCGGCGCCGGCGCGGGAGCTGCGGGCGGCGATGGAACGCGAGCATACGGCGCCGGAGCGGCACATCGGGGACATGCAGTTCGTGAAGTAGCGCGGCGGTAGGATGGGGTTATGGCCACCATGAAAGCATTGGTTAAGCGCGAAGCGGCGCCGGGTTTGTGGATGGAGGAGGTTCCGGTGCCCGAAATGGGCATCAACGACGTGATGATCCGCGTGGACCGCGCGTCGATCTGCGGGACCGACGTGCATATCTACAAGTGGGACGCGTGGGCCGCGAAGACCATTCCCGTGCCGATGGTGATCGGGCACGAGTTCGTGGGCGAGATCGTCGACGTGGGCAGTAACGTCAAGGATTTTCATCCCGGCATGCTGGTGAGCGGGGAAGGGCACGTGACCTGCGGCCTGTGCCGGAACTGCCTGGCGGGGCGGCGGCACCTGTGCGCGCACACGAGCGGCGTGGGTGTGAACCGGCCGGGCTGCTTC
>CAYMTH010000220.1:0-7803 GCA_964393235.1 uncultured Solibacteraceae bacterium
CCGTATGGAACAGGAACGCGGGCGACTGCAACATCGCCTCGGCCACCGTCTGCATATCGAAATTCGAACCCAGCAGCCGGGCGAACGAAGCCGTCTCCGCGTTCGTCAACGGCCGGCGAAACGCCCGCTCCCCGAACGCCCGGACGAACTTCTCCCCGCAGCCGGGCTGCGCTTTGTCGCAAGGCAGCATCTTCTCGAGTGCCCCGCTCCGCGCCGCGTTACGCGCCAGTCGCGCCGCCGCGCGGGCGTAGTCCTCGGCCATCAGGGGCGAGATATGCTGCCCGGCGGCCTGATTCGTGAACCCGTTGACGACATCCTCGGGCGGAAACTGACTCGCCGGCCGCGTGCGGTCGCCGAGCAGATCGGCGACGGTGTTGTTGTACTGGCTGTGCGTCAATCGGCGCAGAACCACCGTCAGTTGCTTTCCGGCCGCGCCCGCGCCCCAGTTCCGTTCCGGCTCCCGGGCCAGGTAGGCGGCCCATTCCCGCAGCGTGGCTTCTTCGACCGAACCCGGCTTGATCCGCTCGCCGCCCGGATGCGGCACGCGGTTGGTGGGCTTCAACACCAGCGGCGAGGCCGCCGGATTCGCCCGGTTGACCAACCGTTGCAGCGACATCCCGAACCGCCGGATCTCGTCCCCGCTCGCACCCTCGCCCGGAAAAACCAGCCGGCTCGCCGAGGCTACTCCGTTCTCGTTATGGCACGCCCGGCACTGCGCCTTTTCGAGTGCCGGATACACGGCGCCCCCGAAATCGGGCGTCTGCGCCCCCAGCGCCAGGGATAGAAATAGGAGAGCCGTCCGCAAGGAAAACCGGCTATCAGCCTATCAAAATTCCGCTCCCGCCTAGTAGCGCAGAAACCGCTGCGAAAGCTTCTCCAACTGCCCGAAAGCGGCCAGAATCGTCGCCATTCCCACCAGCAGCCAGACGTCCTCCCGGCTGCAAACGACTACGTTATAGAGCGTCACTTCCTGCCCGGCCGGCTGATGCACCAGGTGGGTGGAGAAAAACCACCCGAACGCCAGCGCCGACACGGCCACCAGATACAGCCCCTGCAATGCCGTTTCGGCGTCCCTGGTCGCGAAAAACAGCAGCGCTGCCGCGTGGCCCATGATGATGAAATTCAGCACCGCATTCGTCCGGAAAAAGCCCTCCGGGCCGATCAACGGGTTCGGTAGAAATCCCAGCAGCCCGAACAGCATCACGGCCAAACCCATGACGCAGGCGACGGTCTTGGAGATTTCGAATCGAGTTGGACGCATTTCATTCACCCTTCTTGTTCCCAATTATGGGCCGAAAGTACTCTCCATTCCCTCCGCTCAAACACCTAGTACGCGACCCGGATTGCCTTAGAACGCGACCCGCGCCGCCGCTTTCCTCCTTCCGCCCTATTTCGCCGCCCGAATTCGCTTAGTACGGTCACAAAACCGGGTGTTCAGGCGCAAACTGAAAGCAGACCATATGCGCTTCCCCCGTCTCGCTTCTCTCCTCCTGATCCTCGCCATCCCGCTCCTGGCCGTACAACCCGGGGGCCGCCCCCGCCACGTTCGCCGTTCGCCCGCCGCGGTACAGCCCAAACTACCGGCCATCACCCCGCTGGTCATGCTCGCCATCCTCCACTCCCCGCGGACCGAACCGGCGCCCACGGTCATCGCCGAGTCCCAGCTCGTCGACATCGCGCCCGGCCAGTCGCGCGACAGCGTCATCGCGGCTCTCGGCCAGCCCATTTCCATCTCCCGCGTCCAGGGCCTCGACGACGGCCCCCGCGAGCGCTTCCTCTACCGGTTGTCCCCCACCCGCACCGCCGCCATTCAAATCGACGCCGGCCGCGTCGCATCCGTCACCTGGAAGTAGCCGCGCCGCCCCTCTCCGGCATATGCTGTGATGCATGCGCCGCCGCCGCTTTCTGCCTCTCGCCGCCCTCTCGCCCGCGCTCCTGCGCGCCCAGAAGACGGACCGTTCCCACGGCCGCTCCATGGTTATCGCCCGCGGCGGCATCGTCGCCACCAGCCAGGTGCTCGCCTCCCAGGCCGGCGCGATGATCCTCGCCCAGGGCGGCAACGCGGTTGACGCCGCCATCGCCGCCAACGCTGTCCTCGGCGTCGTCGAACCGATGATGTGCGGCATCGGCGGCGACCTGTTCGTCCTCTACCGCGACGCCAAAACCGGTCACATTACCGGCCTCAACGCCTCCGGCGCCGCCCCCGCCGCCATGACCATCGAAGCCCTGCAAGCCAAAGGGCTCAAGAAGATGGACTCCACCGGCATCCATTCGGTCACCGTCCCGGGCTGCGTCCGCGGCTGGGAGGCCATGCACCGCAAGTTCGGCAAACTCGCCTGGAACAAACTCTTCGGCGCCTCCATCCGCCTCGCCGCCGACGGCTTCCCCATTCAGGAAATGGTGGGCCGCGTCTGGGAATCGAATGTAGTCCGCGCCGATGCCGAAGGCGTCCGCGTGTTCTACCCCGGCGGCAAAGCCCCCGATATCGGCGACCTCTGGCGCAACCCCGACCTCGCCCGCGCCATGCGCCTCATCGCCGAAAAGGGCCCCGACGCCTTCTACACCGGTGATATCGCCGCCGCCATCCTCGCCAAAAGCCGCAAGCTCGGCGGCCTCATGGCCGCGCCCGACCTCGCCTCCTTCACCCCCGAATGGGTCGAGCCCATCTCGACCACCTATCGCGGCTGGCGCGTCTTTGAACTCCCGCCTAACGGCCAGGGCCTCGCCGCCCTGTCGATGCTCAACATCCTCGAAAACTTCGACCCCGCCCCGCCCTACAGTTCCCTCGAGTTCCACCGCAAAATCGAAGCGATGAAGCTCGCCTACGCCGACCTCAAGTTCGTCGCCGACACCCGCATGGTCAAGGTCCCCACCGCCGGCCTCATCTCGAAGTCCTACGCCGCCCAGCGCGCGAAACTGATCAAACCCGACACCGCCAACTGCGAAGTCGCGCCCGGCAATCCGCCCGTTTCGAGCGACACCACCTACATCACCGTCGTCGACCGCGACGGCAATATAGCCTCCTGGATCCAGAGCGTCTCCGGCAGCTGGGCCTCCGGCGTCACCGTCGACGGCCTGGGCTTCCACCTCCACAACCGGGGCGCCAGCTTCAGCTTCGACCGCGCCGCCGCCAACGTCCTCGCCCCCGGCAAACGCCCCTTCCACACCATCATCCCCGGCATCATGGAAAAGGGCGACCTGCACATCGGCTTCGGCATCATGTCCGGCGCCAATCAACCCCTCGCCCACGCCCAGTTCGCCTCCTACATCGCCGACCACGGCCTCAACCTCCAGGCCGCCCTCGAGGCCCCCCGCTTCACCAAATCCCGCGCCACCGGCTGCGACGTCACCATCGAGTCCCGCGTCGGTCTCGACACCCTCCGCGAACTCTCCGCCAAGGGCCACCAGATCACCATCGCCCAGCCCTACACCGCCCGCATGGGCCGCGGCAACGCCGTCATGCACAACTCCCGCACCCGCGTGAACACCGCCGCCTCCGACCCCCGCGCCGACGGCGCCGCCATCCCCGAACCCGACTGATCAGCCCGGCGGGTACCGGTTCAAATAGTACGGCCCCACCGGCGATCCCCGGAAGCCCCGCCCGCTCCACTCTTTCAACGCCGCCAGGTCGTCGGCCATCTCTTCGAGCAACCTCAGCATCGGCGCCGTCTCCGTCAACGCCGCCTCCCCGCGCCGCGCCCCCAGGATGTACCCCGACGCCGCGTCGACAATCTCCTCCCCCCATCCCTCGGTTCGTTCCCCGCGCAACTCCCGCGCCACCGCCACCGCCAACTCTCCCGCCCGTTCCATCTCCGCCGCCGGTCCCGCGCGCAGCGCCGCCACCTCTCGCGCCACCCTTCGCGTGTCTCCCCCGTTCGCATCGAACTGCGCCCCGAACATCCCCACTGGCCCCACGCGCACCATCGCCCCCGACCCCTCCGCCGGCCATTTCTCCCAAAGCTCCCGTTCCTGGATCAACCACCCGTCCATCCCCACCGTCGCCGCCCCGGGCAATCCCTGCGTCGCCGCCCATCGCGCGTAGGCATACGCCACCGTCGTCCCGAATACCGGTCCGATGCCCTTCAATTGAAAACGAACCCACCCCCGCAGCAACCCCTCGGCCGTAAACAGCGCCAGCGGCACATGCCCCTCCAGCCCTTCCTTCGCCGCCCCGATCGCCCCGCCCAGCAGGCATCCGCGATACCGGTCCCGCGTCGCCTCATCCGCTACGATCCGCACGTTTCTCCCTCCGTAACGGGGTCATCGCCGTGATCCCCGCCCCCACAAGGTAGCATGTCGCCAGGAACAGCAGTCCCTGCCCGTCGGTCGCGCCCCGGTCCTTGATCCAACCGAAAATGTGGTTCCCGAAGTACCCCGCCACGTTTGCGAACATGTTGATCATCCCCACCGCCGTCGCCGCCGCCGAAGCGGTCAGCGTCATCGTCGGCAGCGCCCAGAAAGGCGGCGGCCACGAATACGCCGTCAGCCCCGTCAGGCACAGCCACGTCATTACCAGCCAAAACGGCTGGCCCGGCACGGAACTCGCCGCGAGAAACACGCCCGTCAACGCCTGCCCCGCCACGCAGTGCCACTTCCGGTCGCCCGTCCGGTCTGATGAATACCCGGCATACAACACTCCGACCACCCCCAGCAAAAAGAACAGCCCGCTATAAAACAGTGCCGCCCGGTCCGATCCCGCCGACAGGCTCTTCACCGTCGTCGGCAGCCAGAACCCGAGCGCATACCCGCCCGTGTTTGTCGCGAAGATGCCCAGCGCCAGGCACCACACCGCCGGCAGCCGCAGCGCCCCGCCGATCGACAGCCGCTCAACGCTCTCCTTCGCCGCCGCCTCCGCCGCCAGCGTGCCCTCCAGGTACTCCCGCTCCTCCACCGTCAGCCACTTCGCGTCCCGCGGCCGGTCCGTAAACACAAACAGCGTCACCACCCCCAGCACCACCGCCGGCAACCCCTCCAAGACAAACAGCCACTGCCAACCCGCCATCCCCAGCCAGTCCACCTCCAGCAACAACGCCGATACCGGCGCCCCCAACGCCAGGCTGAAAGGCACCGCAACAATGAACCCCGACATCGCTCGCGCCCGGTCCCGCAGCGGAAACCAGTGTGTGAAATAGACGATGATCCCCGGAAAGAACCCCGCCTCCGCCACGCCCAGCAGGAATCGCGCCACATTGAATTCGAACGGCGTCTTCACAAACGCCGTCGCCGCCGAAATCATCCCCCACGTGATCAGAATCCGCGCAAACCACTTCCGTGCGCTCCACCGCTCCACCAGCAGCGCTCCCGGTATCTCCAGCAGCAGGTAGCCGATAAAGAAGATCCCGATCCCCAGGCCGAAAACCTCGTCGCTAAACCCGAGGTCCTTCTGCATCCGCAGCTTCGCGAACCCGACGTTGGCCCGGTCCAGATACGCCACGAGATAAAGCAATATGACCAGCGGCAAGATCCGCCACGCCACCTTCCGGCGGAGCGCGTCGACCTGTTCGGGGGCCATCGGCATAAGGGTCCGCCCATTCTATAAGAGATTTTTGTTCCGCACGCCCCGGTATTTTGTCCTAGTTGTTAACGGGATCATCATGACAGCGGCAACGTATACTCGAAATGAGAATGTCCGGTCTTTCCGACGAAGAGTTGGTAGCGAAATATCGCGAGGCCGGGGGCAAGCCGAACGGGACCCCCTACGCCGACGAACTCTTTCAACGTCACTACTCCAAAGTGGCCCTCTGGTGCTACCGGATCGCCGGCAACCGCGACGCCGCCACCGATCTGGCTCAGGAAGTCTTCGTCAAGGCCTGGGCCCATCTCGATCACTTCCGCGCCGACTCCAAATTCTCCACCTGGCTCTTCATGATCGCCCGCAATCACTGCTTCAACGCCCTCAAGAGCCGCGAGCGCGCCGCCGAGGATGCCGTCGAGGGCGACCTGCTCGAATCGCTCGGCTATCAGCCTGCCGGCTTCGATTCCGATCTCGAACGCTCCCAACTCGCCTCCGTCGCCCGCGACATGATGGCCAAAGAACTGACCCCGCTCGAAGCACAGGTCATGTCGCTCCACTTCGGCCAGGAACTCCCGCTCGCCACCATCTCGCGCCTGCTCAAAATGGACAACGCCAGCGGCGCCAAAGCCTACATCGTCAGTGCCAAACGCAAATTGAAGGTCGCCGTCGATCGCTGGTCCACCCGCTCGCGCCGGCCCGCCGGGGAAGGGAGGTCGCCGCTCGATGAATAACGATTGCTTGAACCCGCAGGCCCTCGAACGCGCCGCCGCCGGCGCCGCCACGCCCGCCGAATCCGCCCACCTCGCCGCCTGCCCCGACTGCGCCGCCGAACTCGCCCTCTTCCGCTCCTTCACCGAAGCCGAGCCCTCCCCCGAAGAAGCTGCCGCCGTCCGCGCCATCGAAGCCGGCCTGCGCAACAAACCCGCCTGGCGCCCCGCCCCCGAGCCGAAAAAAGCGTCCTGGCTCTTCGCCCGTCCCCTCTGGGGCCTCGGCCTCGCCGGCCTCGCCGCCGCCCTCACGCTCGGCGTCTGGCTGCGTCAACCCGCCGGACCCGTCCCTCCGCCCGAAGACGTCGTCCGTACCGGCGCAGTCGAAGCCATCGAGCCCGCCGGCGACCTCGCCGCCCCGCCCGATACCCTCCGCTGGCGTCCCGTCCCCAACGCCGCCTCTTACAAGGTCGAACTCCTCGACGTCGCCGAAACCGTCCTCTTCCAGGCCGAAACCGCTGCGCCCGTCCTCCCGGTTCCCGCGGCCGCCCGCGCCCAAATGACCCCGCGCCGCACCCTCACCTGGCGCATTACCGCCGCCGGCGCCCCCGCCTCCGCCACGGCCACCTTCCGGATCGTTCCGCAATGAGACTCCTGCTCGCCCTGGCCGCCCTGTCGCTGCCCGCCCAGACCATCATCGAACCCCGCGTCGTCTCTGAGACCCTCCCCGCCGGCGGGCTCATGCAGATCAAGGTCGATTTCACCTCGCCCCACCCCATCACCACCTCCGGCGCCAACTTCACCTTCGACAGCGCCTTCGACGGCGTCGAAGGCGTCGCCATCATGAGCCCCGCCGGCGATGCCTACGGCGTCGCCACCATCCAGGGCTCCGCCTTCCGCGCCAATCTCGTCTCCCCCCTCGCCTCCCTCGGGACGCTTCTCGATTACCCCTTCCTCGTCATCGCCACCAAAATCCGTCCCGGCCTCGCCCCCGGCACCGTCATCCCCATCCGCTTCGGCGCCGGCACGAACTTCTACGGCCCCGGCGGCGAGCTCTACTCCATGCCGCTTCCCAAGGACGGCGCCCTCACCATCGGCGGCTCCGTCTCCATCACCAACATCGTCCCCGGTGGCGGCCCCCTCCCCGCCGGCGCCACCGTCCGCGTCCTCGGCACCGGCTTCACCCCCGATACCCGCCTGCAGATCAACGAAATCACCTACGGCAACGTTACCTACATCAGCCCCTCCGAGATCCGCTTCACCCTCAGCGCCCCCGCCGACCTCACCGGCACTCGTATCGTTGCCCGCAACGACGACAACTCCCAGGCCACCTACTTCTCCTACCTCCGCGCCGTTCCCGCCGGCTACAGCGGCAACGCCCTCCTCAACGCCTGCCACCCCCTGTACCCCAACGCTACCGCCGCAACGGCCGGCCTCTCCCTCAACGACCCTCCCCCCTCCGGTTGGCTCGCCATCGCCCTCCGCAACACCGCCCAATTCACCTCCGCTGTCCGCCTCGATCTCGTCGCCAACGGCGCCGTCCGCCCCCCCGCCGGTCTCTCCCTCCCCTCCGGCGCCCAG
>CAYMTH010000221.1:0-1668 GCA_964393235.1 uncultured Solibacteraceae bacterium
GCGGTGCGGCCGTTTTCGATGATGGCGGTGCTGTGGCAGCACGGGCCGGCGATGCTGAAGGGCATGGAAGCGAAGAAGCTGGCGTGGCCGGGTTTTACCAAGCAGGAGATGCTGGACCTGATCGCGTACCTGAACGCGGGCGGGAAGGCCAGCGCGGCGGATTAAGGTTGCTTTGACACGCGCGGGGCGCGGAATCCGAGTTTGTTACTGGCAGGCCTATGGCCAGACATATTTGGATTCTCTTCGCGACGGCGTTGTGGGGGCCGCTGCCTCCGGAGTGTGAGGGTTACGGCCCGCGGTGTTTGTACGCGCCGGCGGCGGCGTTCCGGTATGCGGAATCGACGCAGACGGTGAGTTACCGGGACGCGGCGGGACTGGACCGGACGGTGACGGTGCGGGTGCGGGTGCCGGGGACGAGCCAGGTGCTGGGGAATACGCTGTTGCCGGTGGTGGTGTGGTCGGGCGGGGAGATGACGGCGTGGAGCGAGGCGACGGCGGGGGCCGGGTTCCTGACGGTCACCGTGCTGGAACGGGGGCGGACGGGGGTTGAGAAGGCGGCGCTGTGCCGGGTTATGGGCATGACGCCCGAGGTGTGCGAGACGACGGACCTGTCGGGGTGGGACCGGGTGAATGACGTGGCGGGGGTGTTGACGGCGCTCGAGACGATCAACCGGACCGGGGCGACGGAATTGCGCGGGCGGATCGACATGGGACGGCTGGCGGTGGCGGGGTGGGACCGGGGCGCGGGGGCGGCGTTGTCGATGGGCGGGGCGGCGCGGCTGTTACGGCCGGGGGCGACGCGGAAGGCGCCGGACCTGTTTGCTTCGGAGCGGGTGGCGGCGATTGTGGCGATCTCTCCGCCGGCGCTGGCGCGGGACGGGTTTTTCGATACCGACACGGGGGCGCCGGAGCATTCGTGGCAGGGATTGGCGCGGCCGGTGTTGATGGTGACGGGGGCGGGCGACAACAACTGCTCGCCGATTTTCGGGTGCGACGAGGGGGATGCGCCGTCGGTGCGGGCGATGACGTTTGAGCTGATGCCGGCGGGCGGGAAGGGGCTGCTGTTCCTGCGGGGCGTGAACCAGGACCACGCGTTTCTGGGGTCGCTCGATGTCGACGACTGCGAGGCGAAGGGGGTGGACCGGGCCGAATGCGCGGCGCAGGCGGCGTGGCTGCGGTCGACGGTGCTGGCGTTTCTGGATGCGCGGCTGAACCGGCGGGCGGCGGCGACGGTGTGGCTGGAGCGCGGGTTGATCGGCCCGGCGAGCGCGGGGATGGCGGAATGGAGGCAGAAATGAGATGGATGATCTGGGTGTTGGGCGCGGCGGCGGCGTGGGCGCAGGGCGTGGGCAACTGTCCGGGGTTTCCGGGGTGCCGGTACACGCCGGCGGTCGAATCGACATTCGCGGGGCAGCTGTTTCCGCTGACCTACACGGACACGACCGGATTCGAGCGGACCATCGAAGTGTACGTGCGCGTGCCGTCGACGCCGGGGCCGTTGCCGGTGGTGGTGTGGGCGCACGGGGGCGAGGGCCTGAATGAAGGTGGGCCGGGCGTGATGGACCGGCCGAGCGAGTTGACGGCGCGGGCCGGATATTTGACGGTGACGCCGGCGTTCCGGCACCGGCCGGCGGAGTCGCGGACGGCGTTGTGCGAGTTTTTGGGGAT
>CAYMTH010000221.1:1678-7789 GCA_964393235.1 uncultured Solibacteraceae bacterium
AGACGGTCTGCCCGTTGTTGAACACGCCGGCGTGGGACCGGCCGTTCGACGTGAAGGCGATCCTGGCGGCGCTGCGGCGGGAGAACGAGCGGGAGGGGAGCGCGCTATTCGGACGGGTGGACATGAGCCGGGTGGCGGTGGCGGGGCATTCGGCGGGGTCGACGGGGACGCTGTCGGTGGCGGGGGCGTGGCGGGAGTTTTATGGGAAGCGGTTCGGCGGCGTGGAGTATTTCGAAGATCCTGCGCCGGTGGCGTTTATCGCGCTGTCGCCGTCGGCGCCGGGTGAGTCGAATCTGTTCGACACGGGTTTACGGTCGCCGCGGCACTCCTGGGATGCGATCACGCGGCCGGTGCTGATTCTATCCGGCGAAGGCGACGCGAGCCGGCAGAACCCGCACGGGCGGAGGATCGCCTACGACAAGTTACCGGAGGCCGGAGGCTCGCACATTCTGTACTGGTACGACGACGTCGACTTCGGGCACGCCATGTTTGCCGAGGATCCGTGCGACAGCGTGGGGAAGCGGAAGTGCGACGTGTTTCTGGAGTCGTGGGGGGCGGCGATTCTGTCCTACCTCGACACCTATGTGCGGGGCAACGGCCGGGCGCGGGAGTTTCTCGACAACGGGTACGTCACCAAGATTCCGGGCCCGGCGATCGGGGTGCGGATGTTGCGGAAGTGAGGGCCGTTAGAAGTTGATGCGGGCGCCGAGGACGATGATGCGATTGCCCCCGGCGCTGGTGATGCGGCCGAAGTTGAGCGAGTTGATATCGACGTTGGGATCGCCCCACTGCGGGGTGTTGGTGACGTCGATGGCGTCGCCGCGGAGTTCGAGCTCCCAGCCCTCGCGGAGGCGGACGGATTTCTGCAGGTTCATGTCGAGGCGGAACTCGCCGGGCCCTTCGAGGAAGAAGGGCTGCAGGTTGCCGAGGGTGCCGGCGACGGGATTGACGAGGATGGGATTGCCACTGGAATCGGCGATGGCACGGAGCGTGGAGCGGCCCTGGATGTTGTTCGACGTGGTCATGTTGCGGATGGAGGGATCCGGGATGGACTGCAGGCCCTGGAAGTAGATGACGCCGTTGGGCTGGCGGACGGCGTGGCCGAGGCCGGGGGAGACGGGGGCGACGGCGGTGGGGGTGTTGTCGCCGAGGGTGTTGAGCGAGCTGCGGCCGGAGGTGACGTTGAGCGGGGCGCCGCTGAAGACGTTAAAGATTGCGCCGACCCGCCAGCCGCGGGTGACGAAGCTGAGCGGGCCGCGGCGGGGGCCGAAGCGGGGTTCCCAGTTGCCGGAGGAGCGGAAGACGTGGGTGCGGTGGAAGGAGAGGCGGCGTTTGTCGAGGCCCCAGTTGCGGACGCTGCGGTAGGAGTCGATCATCTCCTCGCCGGCGCCTTCCTCTTCGCCGAGGGACTTGGACCAGGTGTAGTTGGCCTGCCAGCCGAAGCCGCGGCGGAAGCGGCGGCTGAGCTGGGTTTGGAAGGAGTGATAGGTGGAATTGGCGAAGTTGCCGGTGAGGCGGGCGGAATCGAACTGCGGGTTGACGACGACGAAGTTTTCCGGCAGTCCGGCGCGGCGGAGGAGGCCGCCGCGGACGCCGGTGTAGGAGTCCGTGTTGTTGAGGAAGGAGGCGAGGGTGGCGACGTTGTGGGCGGCGAAATAGGCTTGCGTGGTGCTGACGCGGCGGAGGGCTTCCGAGCCGGAGAGCGTGGTGCCGTTGACGAGGCCGACGCCGGGGATGTTGAGACCGGTGAAGATGCGGTCGAACAGCGGGGCGTTGCCGCCGGCCTGGGTAATGAGGAAGGCGTCGAGGATGCCGTTTTCGAAGATGTTCTGTTCGTTGATGCTGGTGCCGCGGACGAGGCGGGTGCCTTTGCTGCCGACGTAGCGGCCTTCAAGGAGCCAGCCGCCGCCGAGTTCGCGCTGGAGGGTGGCGTTCCAGTTCTGGATGTAGGGGTTGCGGAGGTCGTCCTGGAAGGCGCGGAGGATCTGCTGGCGGTCGGTGAGGGGGACGGTTTCGAGCGGCTTGCCGGCGGTGGGCAGGGGGAGGGAGGCGTTGCCGAGGGAGAGATAGTTGGATGACGTGAACGTAGTCACTTGGCGGAGGCCGGGAGCGTCGCCGGAAACGGCGTCGACGACGCGAAGGGAGTTACGCTCGTAGTTAATCATGTAGCCGGCGCGGAAGACGGTGGCGCGTTTGAACCACGGGAGCATCCAACTTAGGCCGACGGCGGGGGCGAAGTTATTGCGGTCCTGGGCGTGGACGGCGCGGCCGGGGTTGCGGGTGTTGGGGCCGACCTGCTCGACGTTGGTGAGGGAGCCATTGAGGCGGCCGGGTTGGTACATGTCGGCGAAGCTGGTGCCGGAGATGCCGAAGAGGGCGGCCTGGCCGCCGACGAGCGCGGCGGTCTTGCCGTTGGCGTCGTAGGGGACGCCGTAGTAGTCGTAGCGGCCGCCGAGGTTGAGGGTGAGGGAGCGGGAGACCTTCCAGTCGTCCTTGAAAAAGAAGCCGTATTCGCGGCGTTTCCAGGTGCGCTGCTTGACTTCGCCGGGTACCCATTGCGGGTCGGCGCCGCCGGGGGAGTTGAAGGCCTGGCGCATGGAGGAGAGCGTCCCGGTGAGTTCGTTGAGGATGTTGGTGGCGCCGGTCAGGTTTTGCGCGATGCCGGGGACGTTGTTGATCACGGTGACCGGAATGCCGCCGGTGGCAAGGACGGCGCGGGGCATGACGTCGGTCGAGTTGAAGCCGTTGGAGGAGGAGAAGCGGACGTCGGCGCCGCCCTTGAAGGCGTGGCGGCCGCGGATCCAGGTGACGTTGTCGGAGAACTGATAGAGGGGGGAGATGCGGCCGACGGGGTTATCGTCGATGTTAATCGGATTCGAGATGGAGGTGAAGTCGAGGAGATAGGGGAAGTTATTCGCCTTGGGAAGTAAGTTGATGTTTTCGCCGACCTCCCAGCCGGTGTAGAAGCGGAGCCAGGGGCGGAGTACGCCGGCGCGGAACTCGTTGAGGACGGTGGGGCGGAGGGTCGAGGTGAGGTTGAGGGTCCAGAGGCGGTCGCGGTAGACGGTCTGGCCGCCGGGGGAGTCGGGCAGGGGTTGTTCGTTGAAGAGGTTCTTGTTGGCCTGGTTTTCGTGGACGTAGGCGACCGAGAGGCGGTGCAGTTCGCTGAAATGGTGGTCAATTTTGAAGTTGTACTGATCGCGGTTCTGGGAGGAAGGGCGGGACCATGTGAAGCCGGCGGTGTTGAGGCCGTCGCCGGAGCGGAAGTTATTGGGCAGCGGCATGAGGTCGATCATGCGGCGGATGGTGCCGGTGGGGTCGGCGGTGGCGCGGCGGGGGTCGTAGGCGAAGAGGTTGATGGTTTGCAGGTCGCCGGTGGCGCGGGAGGGGCGGACGGGCTGGCCGAGATCGTTGACCGAGGGGAAGGCGGCATTGGCGTTGCCGTTCTGCGAGCCGGGGTAGAAGCGGTAGATGCCGCGGCGGGCGGTGTCGGTGTAGACGGTGTTGGTTACGGCGGTTTTTTCGCGGATTTTCTGGGAATCCATGAGGAAGAAGAAGAACGTTTTGTTGCGGCGGATGGGGCCGCCGATGCGGCCGCCGTACTGGTTGCGGATGAGGACGTTGCGGGGGGAGATGGGGTCGCCGGTGCGCGGGTCGAGGCCCCGCTGGTTGTTGAACCAGGTGTTGGCGTTGAGGACGGTGTTGCGATGGAATTCGAAGAGGCTGCCGCGGAACTGATTCGTGCCGGAGCGGGTGAGCATCTGCACCTGGCCGGAGCCGCGGCCGAGCTCAGCGTCGGCGGGCGAGGTGACGACGCGGAACTCTTCGATCTTGTCGACCGTGGTCACGATGGGTGACGAGACGCCCTGGTTGAGGCGCTGGTCCTGCACGTTGAGGCCGTCGAGGGTGATATTGAGCGAGCCGATGCGGGAGCCTGCGAAGTTGTCGCCGACGAGGCCGGGCTGCGTGTAAACGAGGTCGAGCGCGTTGCGGCCGGGCAGCGGCAGGTCGAGCACCTGCTGGCCCGAAAGGACACCGCCGACCGATACGCTTTCGGTGAGCACGGCGGCGTCGCCGGCGGCGCGGACCTCGACGGTTTCGACGGTGGCCGCGACGGCGAGCGGCAGCGGCACGGAAAGGCGCGCTCCGACCTGCAGTTCCAGGCTTTCGACGGTCACGGAGCGGAAGCCCTGTTTCTCGGCGCCGAGGGAGTAGAGGCCGGGGGACAGGGCGGGGAAGACGTAGACGCCGGCGTCGTTGGACGCGACGGAGCTGGCGACGCCGGTGCGGGTGTTGGTCACTTTGACGGTGGCGCCGGGAATGGCGGCTCCGGTGGGGTCGGTCACGGTTCCGGTCAAGACGGCGTCCGTGCCCTGGGAAAAGAGGGCCGCCGCGGCGAGTAGGACCCGCCAGATTCCTTTGGGCATGTTACCAGGATAACTTTCCGTTTCTGGCCGGGCGGCGCGTTTGGTCGCGGGCGGAAGCGGAAAGGCGATACGATGCGAAGAGTATGCTTCGCCGTCAATTTCTCGCCGCGGCGGCCGTTGGGGCCGCGCAGGCGCAATCCTCTTTCACGCCGCTGTTCAACGGTCGCAACCTGGACGGCTGGCACGTTGTCGATGGTCCGGAGTCGTCGTTCTATGTCGACGACGGCGCGATCGTCGTCAGCGAGGCCGGCAACTCGCCGACGTGGCTGCGGTCGGCGCGGCAGTATGAGAATTTTGAGCTTCGCGCGGAGTTCTTCGTGAAGGGCTGGATCGACTCCGGGCTGCTGCTGCACGCTCCGCTGCACGGCAATGCGCAGGACGCGGGGTTCTGCGTGAAGCTGTTCCATAAGTCGGGCGAGATCAAGCCGGAAGGGATGGGAGCGATCTTCCCGTTGGTTGCGCCGAAGGCGAACAACGTGAAGTCGAAGGGCGAGTGGAACGAGATCCGCGTGAAGTTCGACTGGCCGCGGCTGCAGGTTTGGACGAACGGGGAGATGGTGCAGGATCTCGACGTCGAAGCGAACAAGGAGCTGGCGCACCGGCTGCGGCAGGGCTACATCGGGCTGCAGTCGCTGTCGTACCCGATCCGGTTCCGCAACATCGAAATCCGCGAGTTGCCGGGCAAGGTGAAGTGGCGCCCGCTGTATACCGAAGCCGCGCACCTGGCCGCGAACTGGCAGGTGGAAGAGGGTAAGGCGAAGTGGACCACGATCGCGGACACGCTGCGCGCCGACGGACTGGGGCATTTGGCGACGAAGGAGCGGTTCCAGGACGTCGCGATCGAGATGTACGTGCGGCCGGCGAGGCATTCCAACGGGGGCGTGTTGTTCCGCGCCGAGGGATCGGGGCAGAAGGCGCACTACGAGATTCAGCTGCATGACGTCGAGGGCGCGGTGTACCCGACCGGGTCGTTGTACGGCCTGAAACGGGCGAAATACCCGCGGATGGCGCCGGAGACGTGGTATCTGTTCCAGCTGTTCGTCAAGGGTAAGAACGTCGTGGTGCGGGTGAACGGCGAGACCGTGACCGAGTACGACAACCTGGACCGGTTGGGCGACGGACACATTCTGCTGCAGGCGCACCAGATGGGGCGCTGGATTGAATACAAGGACATTCGGGTACGCAACCTATGAGCACTTCGCGCATCGATCCGCTCGCCTATCTCGGCGAACAGGTGGAAGAGTTCCGCCGCACCGGCACGTATCAGCGGCTGCGGGAGTTGCAGGGGCCGTGCGAGCCGGTGAGCCGGTTCGACGGCAAGGAAGTGATCAACCTCGCCTCGAACAACTACCTCGGCCTGGCGAACCATCCGAAGCTGAAGGAGGCCGCCATTGAGGCGATCCGGAAGTTCGGCGCGGGGACGGGGGCGGTGCGGACGATTTCCGGCACGCTCGATATGCACATGGAGCTCGAGCGGCGGATCGCGGCGTTCAAACACGTCGAGGCGTGCGTGGTGTTCCAAAGCGGGTTTACGGCCAACGCGGGGACCGTTTCGGCGGTGCTCGGCAAGGAAGACCACATCATCTCCGACGAGCTGAACCACGCGAGCATCATCGACGGCTGCCGGCTGTCGCGGGCGAAGATCCACGTCTTCGCGCACGGCGACGCGGCGGCGGCCGAGGAG
>CAYMTH010000222.1:0-2053 GCA_964393235.1 uncultured Solibacteraceae bacterium
TCTCAACCAGCCCCTTCCGCTCCCCGGCAACCCCCAGGCCAACCGCCCCACCCCCGCCTACGGCGGCATCTTCTTCATCGAAACCGCCGCCAACTCCAACTACCACTCCCTCCAGGCCAACGTGAACCGCCGCCTCGCCCGCGGCCTCTCCGTCTTGGCGTCCTACACCTACGGCAAGTCCATCGACGACACCTCCGGCTTCATCACCTCCGGCCCCGACAAGAACTTCCCGCAGAACTCCCGCAACTACCGCGCCGAACGCGCCCTGTCGAGCTTCGACATGCGCCAGCGCTTCATGGGCGCCGCCTCCTGGACCCTCGGCAAGTTCGAACTCCGAGGCATCTTCACCGCCCAGTCCGGCCAGCCCCTCTCCCCCTACCTCCGCTTCGACAACTCCAACACCGGCAACACCGGCGGCACTTTCGGGTATGATCGCCCCAACCTCGTCGGTGACCCGCAACTCTCCAGCCGCTCCGCCGATCGCTGGTTCCGCACGGAGGCCTTCGCCATGCCCGCCCGCTACACCTTCGGCAACGCCGGCCGCAACATCCTCACCGGCCCCGCCCTCGCCACCGTCGATTCCTCGCTCCAGCGCCACTTCTACATCAAGGAGCACTACCGCCTCACCGCCTCCGTCGAAGCGTTCAATCTCTTCAACCGGACGAACTTCGATCTCCCCGAACGCTTCCTCGACGAACCGTCCACGTTCGGCCGCATCCTTTCGGCCAAGTCCCCGCGCCAGGTTCAACTCTCGCTGAGGTTCCAATTCTAATGCCCAAAGGTCTCTGGTGGATCGTCGATATCGCCTCGTTCTGCTGCTGGATCGCGGTCCTCGCGCTCATCTTCGGCCGCTATGACGGCCTCCCGGAGCGTATCCCCACCCACTTCGGCCTCACCGGCGCCCCCGACGGCTGGGGCTCCCGCGGCTCCGTCTTCCTGCTCGCCGTCGTGGCGTCCATCCTGCAGATCATGCTCACCGCCGCGCCGTTCTTCCCGAATTCGATCAACGTCCTCGGCGAACGCACCCCCGCCAAGATAAATGCCGCCATCGCCATGCTCCGCATCGTCAAACTGGAAACGATGACGATGATGGTCTTCCTCGTCGACGGCATGACCCGCGCCTTCCACGTCGGCATGGTCCCCCTCGTCTTCCTCGTCCTGATCCTCGGCACCGTCGGCGCCGGCCTGTTCTACTCCTCCCGTAACCCATAATGTCCCGCACCCTACGCATCATCGACCGCCTCACGATCCTCCTTCTGATCGTCCACTTCGTCGCCGCCGGCTTCTACTGGCCCTACGTCGAACAGACCTTCCGCCGCTCCCACAACATGCTCGGCCGCATGGACCTCATCGTCCCCACCAACCGGCTCTTCCTCAACCCCACCTTTAACCTCGGCATCTACTTCCTCGCCCGCTTCTGGGCCTTCGTCTCCCCCAAAATCTTCACCCTCAAGCCCGAAACCGAGTCCCGCCTCCGCCTCTCCCTCCTCGCCGTCCGCGTCCTCGCCACCGTCATCCTGTTCACCCTCTCCATGCAGGTCGTCGCCGAATACGTCCCCGATTACATCGAGAAGATTCCCTCCTTCTGGTAACCTCCGGCTACAATCACTCTTAGCCCCGCATGCTGGTCGAACTCCACATTGAAAACTTCGCCGTCGCCGAACGCCTGCGCCTCCGTTTTCATCACGGTCTCAACCTCCTCACCGGCGAAACCGGCAGCGGCAAATCCATCATCGTCGACTCCCTCGGCCTCCTCTTCGGCGGCCGCGCCTCCGCCGACCTCGTCCGCTCCGGCACCGACCGCGCCCGCATCTCCGGCATCTTCGACCTCCCCGACTCGCCCGCCCTCCGTTCCCTCCTCGAGGAAGCCGGCATCGCCATCGAAGAAAATGAACTCCTGATCGAACGCGAAATCCTCGCCAACGGCAAATCCCGCGCCTTCGCCGCCTCCCGCCCCGTCACCGCCGCGCTGCTCAAACAACTCGCCCCCTGGCTCGGCGACATCCACGGCCAGAACGAACAGCAGCAGCTCTACGACACCACCGCCCAGCGC
>CAYMTH010000222.1:2153-7772 GCA_964393235.1 uncultured Solibacteraceae bacterium
CGACATCCACGGCCAGAACGAACAGCAGCAGCTCTACGACACCACCGCCCAGCGCGGCATCCTCGACGAGTTCGCCGCCTCCCGCGACGCCCGCGAGGCCGTCGGCGCCATCTACCGCGCCTGGAAAGACTGCGATCGCGAACTCGACGAAATCACCCAGCGCGAACAGGAACAGCTCCGCCTCGCCGACCTCTGGTCCTTCCAGCGCAAGGAGATCGAAGCCCTCGACCTCAAACCCGGCGAAGACGACGAACTCGAAAACGAAAAACGCATCCTCCAGAACGTCACCCGCCTGAGCGAACACGCCCAGGCCGCCTTCACCGCCCTCTACGACGCCCCCGACTCCGCCCTCTCCCAGGCCCGCGCCGCCCAGCGCCGCGTCGACGAACTCCTCCGCATCGACACCCAACTCGCCGAAGTCGCCGACCTCCTCAAACCCGCCCTCATCGCCCTCGAAGAAGCCGGCCGCACCCTCCGCGACTACGTCGCCCACCTCGAAGCCGACCCCGCCCGCCTCGAAACCGTCGAGTCCCGCCTCGCCGCCATCGACAAGCTGAAACGCAAATACGGCCCCTCCATCGACGACGTCCTCGCCTTCCTCGCCGAGCTCCAGGCCAAAATGCGCACCGTCGAGACCGCCTCCGAGCTCCGCGCCGCCATCGAGGCCCGCCGCAAGAAGCTCGCCGGCGAGTACGAAACCGCCGCCGCCAAACTCACCGCCATCCGCACCAAGGCCGCCCGCCAGCTCGAAAAGCGCGTCGAACAGGAACTCGCCGCCCTCGCCATGGCCGGCACCACCTTCCGCGTCGCCTTCTCCGAGTCCCCCTGGACCGAAGACGGCCGCGACTCGATCGTCTTCCTCGTCTCCGCCAACAAGGGCGAAGAGCCCCGCGAACTGTCCAAGGTCGCCAGCGGCGGCGAAGTCTCCCGCATCGCCCTCGCCATCAAAACCTGCGTCGAACGCGAACGCCCCGGCGGCACCCAGCACCTCCTCGTCTTCGACGAAGTCGACGCCGGCATCGGCGGCGAAGCGGCCGAGTCCGTCGGCCGCCGGCTGAAGGAACTAAGCCGAGGTTACCAGGTCCTCTGCGTCACCCACCAGGCGCAAATCGCCTCCTTCGCCGACTTCCATTACCGCGTCGAAAAGAAGGAAGTGAAAGGCCGCACCGTCGCCCACGTCGTCGAACTCGACGGCCCGGAACGCACCCGCGAGATCGGCCGCATGCTCTCCGGCCACCGGCTTACCCCGGAGGCGCTCCAGCACGCCGAACAGCTCATCCGCGCCGGCGCCGCCGTTTAGTTGTCTTCCACGTCGCTGACGAAGTTGGAGTGAAACGCCTTGTCCAGGATCTCCGGCGTCAGCTCCAGCGGCCGCCGCTCGAACCGCATGATGTCGATCGCGTGCGACAGCACGTCGCGCGGATGGCACCGGCGCTTCGGCTTGCCGGTCCCCCTGTAGTATTTTTCCAGAAACCACCCCGCCAGCTCCCGCGAACACGCCAACCCCTTGCTCTCAGCGAACTTCGTGAAGATGTTGATGAACTCGTCCTCGCTCGGGCTCCGCATCAGCATCTTGTATTGAATGCGGCGCAGGAACGCTTCGTCGCCCAACTGGTCCGGCTTCAGGTTCGTCGAGAAGATCAGGAAGCACTCGAACGGCACCGTCATCTTCGTTCCGTTGACGAAGCTCAAAAAGTCGATCCGCCGCTCCATCGGCACGATCCACCGGTTCAGCACCTCCGCCGGCGTCACCTTCTGCCGCCCGAAGTCGTCGATCAGGTAGATCCCGTTGTTCGCCTTCAACTGCAGCGGCGCGTCGTAATACTTCGCCACCTGGTTGTAGCTCAGGTCCAGCATCTTCAGGTCCAGTTCGCCGCCGCTGACGATAAACGGCCGCCGCGTCTTGAACCACCGCTTGTCGTAGGTCGCCTCGGTCGTGAACGCCGAAATCTGGTCGCTCTCGTCGTCCACCGGGTGGTGGTACACCGGATCGAACATCTGGATGATCATGCCCTGGCACTCGATCGCGTGCGGCACGTAGATGTAGGAGGAGTCGACGTTGAACAGCGCCTCGGCCAGAAACGTCTTGCCGTTCCCGGGCTGCCCGTAGATCAGGAAGGATTTGCCCGAGTTCACCGCCGGCCCGATCGAGTTCAGCAGGTCCTCGGTCACCACCATGTGCTTGTAGGCCTCCCGCAGCGCCTCCATGGTCAGCCACCCGTCGCCCTGCTTCTGATGCCGCACCATCTCGGCATACTGATACAGCGGCACCGGAACCTTCCCCGTATACGCGCACGCGACGATGTACTCCTTCGCCAGCGTCCGCCCGTTCTCCGTCAACGCGAACCGCGCCGAAATCGACCCCATCCCCAGCGAGCTCTTCACGCCCACCAGGTTGTTCCGCTTCAGCCCGTCCACCAGCTCTTCGATGACGCTGAACTGCAGCCCCAGCGACGACGCCAGCTCGCGCCCGATGATCTCGCCCTTGTAATAAAGAGCCTTCAAGATCAACTGCTCGATCATCTGCGCCGGGATCCCCGTATGCTCGATCGTCTCCGGCAACGGCGGCGCCAGTTCCTGCGCGTACTCCTCTTCCGCGCCTTCGTACTCCACAAAGTCATTCAAGCCGGACAAGTCGGTAAAAGCCATCCCTCGTTCTATCGACGCACCCCCTGCCCCGCTGTAGAGCCTAAGGTGGAAATCTCCCCTACCCCCCGCGATATGATGGGGATTCGGGATACCCGCATCTATGTCCACCACCCGCCGTAACTTCCTCCGCGCCGGCTCCGCCACCACGGTCCTCGCCGCCGCTGCCCCCGCCCAAACCCCCAAGAGCGCCAACGACAAGATCAACGTCGCCTGCATCGGCTTCGGCATCATGGGCCAGGGCGACGTCCAGACCGTCACCACCGTCCCCGGTACCAAACTCGTCGCCGTCTCCGACGTCTACGAAGGCCGCCTCGCCAAAGCCAAGGAAGTCTACGGCAACGACATCTTCACCACCCGCGACTACCGCGAAGTCCTCGCCCGCAAGGACGTCGACGCCGTCATCGTCGCCACCCCCGACCACTGGCACCAGATCATCGCCTGCGACGCCATGAAGGCCGGCAAGGACGTCTACTGCCAGAAGCCCATGGTGCAGAAGGTCGAGGAAGGCGCCGCCGTCATCAAGGCCGAAAAGGAGACCAAGCGGATTCTCCAGGTCGGCTCCCAGCGCGCCAGCTCCATCCTCTACGCCAAGGCTCGCGAAGTCATCAAACAGGGCGCCATCGGCGACGTCCGCATGGTCGAAGCCTACTGGGACCGCAACTCCGCCCTCGGCGCCTGGCAGTACTCCATCCCGCCGGACGCCTCCCCGCAGACCGTCGATTGGGACCGCTTCCTCGGCCACGCCCCCAAGCGCCCCTTCGAGCCCATCCGCATGTTCCGCTGGCGCAACTATCAGGACTACGGCACCGGCGTCGCCGGCGATCTCTACGTCCACCTCTTCACCGGCATCCACTACGTCATGGACTCGATGGGCCCCAACCGCATCATGTCCACCGGCGGCCTCTACTACTGGAACGACGGCCGCGACGTCCCCGACCTCATGCTCGGCATGTTCGACTACCCCGATAGCGCCGCCCACAAAGCCTTCCATCTCTCCATCCGCCTTAACTTCGAGGCCGGCGGCGGCGACGGCTCCGGCTTCCGCTTCATCGGCACCGACGGCGTCCTCGACCTCGCCGTCGGCGGCGCCCTCGTCCTCAAGAAAAAGCCCAAGGACGCCGAACCCGGCCACACCGCCGGCACGTTCTCCAAGGCCACCGGCGCCGAAATCATCCGCGAATACCAGAAAAAGTACCCCGCCCAGCGGCCCTCCGCCGACGGCATGCGCGCCAATACCGAGCAGCGCTGGGTCCTCCCCCCGGGCTACACCGAACAGTACGCCCACCACGAAAACTTCATCAATTCCGTCCGCTCCCGCAAAGCGGTCATTGAGGATGCGACCTTCGGCCTCCGCGCCGCCGGCCCCGCCCTGCTGTCCAACGTCAGCCACTTCACCCGTCAGGTCATGCACTGGGACCCGGAGAAGATGGTCATCAAAAAGGCCTAAACCGTAGTTCCCGCCCTCCCGGAGGGGCGCAACATGCAATGGTGGATCTGGCTGGTCGCCGCGGTTGTCCTGACGGTGGTGGAGATGCTCACCCCGGGCGGATTTTACTTCGTGTTCTTCGGCGTCGGCGCGGGCGCGGCCGCTCTGGCCGCCCTCGCCGGCGTCGATAACCTCCTCTTCCAAACCCTCATCGCCCTCGCCGTTTCCATCGGCTCGCTCACCCTCTTCCGCAAACCCCTCCTCGCCCGCTTCGAAGTCGCCCTCCCCAACGCCAAAGTCGACTCCCTCGTCGGCGAAACCGCCATCCCCGACGCCCCGCTCCACCCCGGCGACTTCGGCCACGCCGAACTCCGCGGCAGCAGTTGGAAGGTGCGCAACATCTCCTCCGTCCCCATCGCCGCCGGCCAACGGTGTATCGTGGAACAGGTCGACGGTCTCACTCTCTATATCCGCGCCGCCGATTAAGGAGCCGCTATGCCCGAACTGATTCTCGTTGGTGCCCTCATCCTGGTCGTCTTCATCGTCGTTGCGAAGACCGCCATCGTCGTCCCGCAGCAAAGCGCCTATGTCGTCGAACGGCTCGGCCGCTTCTCCGGCACCCTCGACGCCGGCTTCCACGTCCTCATCCCCTTCCTCGACGTCATTCGCTACAAGCACTCCCTCAAGGAGCAGGCCCTCGATATCCCCGAGCAGATCTGCATCACCCGCGACAACGTCCAGGTCGCCGTCGACGGCATCCTCTACCTCCGCGTCCTCAGCCCCGAGCGCGCCTCCTACGGCATCAACGACTACCGCTTCGCCATCATCCAGCTCGCCCAGACCACCCTCCGCTCCGAAGTCGGCAAAATCGAACTCGACCGCACCTTCGAGGAACGCACCGCCATCAACGTCGCCGTCGTCACCGAACTCGACAAGGCCACCGAATCCTGGGGCGTCAAAGTGATGCGCTACGAGATCAAGAACATCACGCCCCCCGCCGACATCCTCGGCGCCATGGAAAAGCAGATGCGCGCCGAGCGCGAAAAGCGCGCCACCATTCTCAACTCCGAAGCCGTCCGCGACGGCGCCATCAACAAGGCCGAGGGCGAAAAGCAGATGGTCATCAAGGCCTCCGAAGCCAAGCGCCAGCAGCAGATCAACGAAGCCGAAGGCGAAGGCCAGGCCATCCTCACCGTCGCCAAGGCCACCGCCGAGAGTATCGAACGCATCGCCATCGCCATCCAGAACGCAGGCGGCCGCGAAGCCGTCCAGCTCCGCATCGCCGAGCAGTGGATCACCGAGTTCGGCAAGCTCGCCCGCACGAACAACACGATGATCGTCCCCGCGACGTTGACCGACATGAGCTCGATCATCGCCAGCGCCACCGGCATTTTGAAGAACACGGCCAACCCGCCCGCCTCCGCGCCCCCGCCGCCCCCGGTCCGCCAGGGCTAAGATAGCGGTATGGACTGGTCCCAGTGCAAAGCCGTCGACCGCAACCCCAACAAGCTTGGGGGCAAGTGGTGTTTCGCCGGCACGCGCAT
>CAYMTH010000223.1:0-360 GCA_964393235.1 uncultured Solibacteraceae bacterium
CGCGAGTGTTTGAAGGGGAAGTTGTGATTGAAGCCCTCCACGATCCCGTACCAAGCTCCTGGCAGGCGCTGATGCCAGTGCTTAGTAAATTCGTCGGCAATCCGACTTTGTTCCGCTGTAAGAAGGGGTAGGGACTTCGGCCACTTTGCGGACATCTGCTTCATGCCCCGTTCCCGGAGGGAGCGATCGGAACCGAACCGGAGTTCCCAATGGTAACGGCTGGTACATTACTCGGGGGCGAATTGTGTTTCGCGCAGAAGACGGGTGTCATTCGAAATGAGTCCGGGACGGTCGTGTTATCAAGGGGCGGAGCTTGCGGCTGCCGCCTGACGAAGGGCGCACATGGCCTTGCGAAGGTTG
>CAYMTH010000223.1:370-6105 GCA_964393235.1 uncultured Solibacteraceae bacterium
CAGGTATCGGGCCAGTAGTTCGCGGGAGTAAACGGCGGATGCTGCCGCAGTGCACCCGCTCGATGGGTTGAGTGAGACTCCACTTAGTGTAGGAGAGGGGGCATCTGGAAGATAGAGGGTCGGTTATCCTTGTTTGTTTTTGACTGGGCAAGGGTATTTCCGGCGTTTATTGAGGGTATGTAATGGCGTTGGCTGGCACGGGAATCGTGGTTCCCGGTGTGGTCTGAGCGGGGAGTTCCCGAAGAGCCAGGGCGGCGTATGCCGTGGGGTGTTCCCACCGGCAGGCAAACGTTGTGCTCCACATCGCCGCCGTCGCTGTGCTGGAGTCAATAAGGGGTGGCGTGCGAGTTTCCCGATTTCTAATTGCAGGATTGTGCTGATTTCCAGAGCGGGGCGGGGCGTCTATCCTTACTCATGCGCGGTACTGCGGTCGCGATTTGTCTCTCTCCAGACCCGTTCGTGTCGCGACCCAGATGGGCGGGGGCCCCTCCTCGCTGTCCTCGCCCATTCTTTCGTGCGGACCGATTTCCCGCAATCGGTCTGAGGGTCACACAGAGTACTCGCGCGACACTGAAGCACACGGGGAGCCGCGGTTCTGACGCGGGCAATTTGGAATGCATCGTATCCGGTAATCCACAGATTGCTTCTGGACTCTGGTTCGTGTTTCTGCGGGACGAACGGGTACTGTCTACTAAGCCTTGATCGGAAATCACACCTGGAGCAACGGGGAGGAGCGCCATGACCAAGTTCGTTTTGTGCCTCATCTTTGCCTTCCAACTCTTTGGCGTGTTCTTCTGGTGCTGCCAAGTGGTGGAGATCGGTTTGTTCGCTTTTCCGTCCGCCGTACGCGCATGGCGGCAAGGCCGGGCAGCATTTTCGGTATTCCTCATGTTGGCGGGACAGGCCGTTCGATTGGCGCTCATGGCGGTACTGGGGACTTTCGCGATCCTGGAGTTACAGGCGGTTCCCGAGCTGTCGAATGTGCAATGGAAAGTTCAATCGCGGCAGGCGGCTGTGGCGGGGATAGCAGCGACGTTGCTTGCGGTGGTGATGAGCGCGAGATTGCGCGAGGAACTGGCGGTAGGAGGAGAACGCCGTGTGGCGCACTGCCTGGGCGGAAAGCTTCTTCCGCGGACGGGAAGGTGCCGAGCGAATGCGGCGGCGGGCTGAGTACCGGTGTCCGTAATGCGAGCGCGAAGGCGCCAACTGGTATCCGCGGTGCCGGCACTGCCGATATGACGTGGGCTGGCCGGTGAGGATTGTTTACGCGTTTCGTTTGATTGGGGGAATGTTGCCTGGGGGGCGTGATCGCGCGGTTTCTTTCCAGATGGTGAAACGGCGTAAGGCCGAACCGCGCGCACTCGCCGGAGGCGGCGACTCCGTCAGTTGTCGTTTGTTCGTGACGGCGGAACCGGCGGTAGCGGGCGATGCTGGTGTCTCCGGGCACATGGGGCGCTCCAGCGCCCCGAATCATCCGTTCTTCGACAAGGACCGTTCCTGCGGCGCGATCGACGGGGGTGCTTGTCAACACAGGTGGGAAAGCTACCTGCCCGGAGCGCGATACCCGTGAGAGGATGACCCATGGGAATACGCCGGGATGGTTTGGGAACACAGACTTGTGAGCTGAACCACTACAGCGGGCAACTCCATCGCCTCCGCGAAGTCGATCGCGAATGGAGAGAGGAATGTCAATTCGCAGACTATACCGTGATCCCGAGATTCGGCAGGAGTTGCTTCAACCCTTCAGTCCGGCAGGTTTTCACTGGGGCAACATGCGAACCAAGTCAATGGCGATCCCCCGAAAGGTGTTCGATGTAGACTGTGTCAATCAAGCGGTCGGGTATCCGGCGGACGACCTCGCAGGTGGTTTGCTGCAGCACGGCCGCTCGCGATCCGGCAATCGACAGGGGTGGATCGGGTGTTCCGGCGCGTTTCGACAGACTGGTCGACGGCCACGTTCGGCGGCTTGCCCCAGTTGGCGATTGGGCTTGGGTGACGCTAGCCCTCAGATTGGGACAGTGCCCGCTGCGTCAAATCCAATGAGGTGCCGGGCCTTGAGGCGCGCGGTGGTGTAGGGTGGGTTCCGGGTCATCGGGGCGACTTGAAGACCGTGGTGGCGGGGTTGTAGTGACGCCAGTCGAACCAGTAGTCCGCGATGATTCCGAGGCGCTCCAGACAAACGCCGGCCGCCTTACCCGATGTGGCGCAGCCCTGGAAGTTCCAGCGGCTGCCGGTCACGTCGTCCATCAGGACCGCGCCGCTCTCCCCTTCCATCCGATACAACTCCAGCGGCTGGCCGGAGCCCGGTAGTTCGGCCCGAAAGCCGCGCACCGACTCGCCGTCGGGGCCGAGGACGAACGCCACCGGCACGCCGCCGAGCCTGTCCTGCACCAGCTTTTCCCGGCGCACGACTTCCCGCGGATAGGCGCGGACGGCCCCGAAGGCGCGAACGCCCAGGACGAGCGTCCGGGGCGTGAGGCCGGGCTCGGCGTAGTCGAGAACGGTCGGGGTCTTCTGCATTTGCACTTCCCAGTCCTTGCGGGCATAGCGGGCGGCATCCGCCGCGGACTCCCGCAGCACGGTTCCGTCCGGCTGCTCGGACCGCCACAGGCCAAGGGTGAGTTCCTCGGAGAGCACGAGTTCGAGCCGGCGGCCCGCGAGCGGGCCGGCGATGGCGGCGCCGCTGATCTGCTGCCAGAAGGTCCCGGTCTGTTCATCCCGCATGAGAAAGTTCTGATTGTTGATTCCCGCCAACCGGAAGGTCAGCGTGAGTCCGTCCACTTCTCGCCTCCACACCAGACCGGTGTGACAGAGCGTTCAATACGTCGCGACGACCGGCAGGCCTCCGACGACATCGTTTACGACGTGATGGTAGGCGATGGCGCGGACCGGATAGGCGCGCGCGAGGCCGTTGGCGCGGATGGCGAGGACCTTTTCATCCGCGTCGAGCCCCACTCGGGCGACCGGCTCAAAGGTTGGATTTTCGATCGGGTGGAACATCCGCTCAAAAACGTTGACGCGCACGGCGACCGCCGACAGGCAGGCGGCGAGCAGTCCGCCGGCGAGCGCGGCGCGGGCCGGGAGGCGCGGGGCGCGGCGCCACAGGCGCACCGCTGCGAGCGCGGCGACGGCGGCGCAGAGGAGCGTGAGCAGGGGCCGGATGCGCATGACGAAGAGAGCGGCATTCAGTTCGGCGGCGCCCTGGGCGCGGAAGGGGCGGATGACGTAGAGCGGATAGATGGCGCAGAAGAGCGCGAGCAGTGCGGAGACGGCCAGCGCGGTCCAGAGTCGCTTGTTCGACATGATTGCCGGAAGGGTACCGGTTGGTTGTCTCCGGCCGCAATAGTGACTTTCCACTATTGCCGGTCCGGGCGCGGTGCGGATAGGCTCCGGAGGCTATGCAGACGACGGTCCCGTTCGAACGGAGCGAGCTGGAGAGCCGGCCGGGATATCCGGGCTGGCGCGTGGTGGCGGCGGCGCATCTGGGCGTGATGGTGAGCTTCGGGTCGCTGCTGGTTTATACGTTCGGCATTTTCCTGAAGCCGCTGGCGGCGGAGTTTCACTGGAGCCGCGAGGAGGCGTCGCGGGCGTTCGCGATCGCTGCGATGACGATCGCGGCGGTTTCGCCGTTTCTGGGGGCGGCGCTGGACCGTTTCGGCCCGCGGCGGGTGGTGCTGCCGTGCTTCGCGGTGTTCGGCGCGGCGGTGCTGGCGTTGTCGGGAATGAACGGGGCGCTGTGGCAGCTTTACGTGCTCTTCGTGGTGATCGGCATGGCGGGCAACGGGACGACGCAGATGGGATATTCGGGGGCGGTGACGAGCTGGTTCGACCGGCGGCGGGGCCTGGCGCTGGCGATCGTGCTGGCGGGTGCGGGCATCGGCTCGATTCTGCATCCGATTCTGGCCGAGCACTGGATTGCGAACTACGGCTGGCGGGCGGCGTACCGGATGTTCGGCCTGCTGATTTTGGCGCTGGGGGTGCCGTTGACGGCGCTGTGGGTGCGGCGGAATCCGGCGCCGGCGGCGCGGGCGACGGCGGCGGGCGGGGCGACGGTGCGCGAGGCGCTGGGGCAGCGCGAGTTCTGGATCCTGGTGGCGGTGTTGTTTCTCAGCTCCGCGGCGGCCAACGGGACGTTGCCGCACCTGGCGGCGCACTTGACCGATGGCGGCGTGACTCCGGCGCGGGCGGCGTGGATGACTGGATTGCTGGGGGTGGCCAATCTGGGCGGACGGTTGTTGACCGGGTGGCTGCTGGACCGGTTGGCGGGACCGCGGCTGTCGCTGGCGCTGCTGCTGGCGATGGCGGCGGGGATGTTTTTGCTCAGCTCTTCGGCCGCCGTCTGGGTGGCCTGCGTGGCGGTGATTCTGATCGGCACCGGGCTGGGCGGCGAAGCGGACATTACGCCGTATCTGCTGACGCGCTACTTCGGGTTGCGGTCCTTCTCCGCGCTGTACGGGTTGACGTGGACGTTCTACGCGCTGGCCGGGGCGATCGGTCCGGTTCTGTTCGGGCGGGTGTTCGACACGACGGGATCGTATGCGTCCCTGTTGGGAGTGGGGGCCGGGGTGACGGCGGTGGCGGGACTGCTGATGCTGGGATGCCGATCCGTGGCGCGGGCGGGCGGCTGAGCCGGCGAGCTTCGGCGATTGGCGGCCGATTCCGGTGATGAGGAGCGGGCGGTGAAACAGGCCCGGAGCGGATTGCCGCCGGCGAAATCGAAACCGACCGGCGAAGGCCGGGGATGTGCGTGCGCAGGGCCACCCGGCATCATTCCCGGATCCTGTGCGGGCGGAGACCCTGCGCGCGGAGAGCGGCTCAAGCGGGGAGAAGCAGGTCGTCGAGTTGATCGAACTGCTCGGCGGCTCCGCTGGTGCTGCCCGAGGCGATGGCGTCGTCGAGGGCTTCTTTCGAGGGATAGAGTTCGTGGAGGACGAGGCGCGTCTGCCCGCCGGCCTCTTCGAACGTCACCGTGGTGACGGCGCCGTTGGGGCTTTCCTCATTCGTCCAGACGATGCGCGCGTTGGGTATCACTTCGAGATACCGGCCGAAAAACGCCATGGGCTCCGCGGCGTCCGGGTGGCTGAACACAAAACGGTATGTGCCTCCGGTGCGGGCATCGGCCTCGCAGGAAACGAAAGAGATGCCACACGATTTCGGGGTCCACCAGCGCTGGAGCAGTTCGGGCCGGGTCCAGGCCGCGAATACGACGCGGGTGGGGCCATCAAAGATGCGCGTAATGACCAGCTCGCGATCGGACTTCCGTTCCACGGTCGTCGGGTTCTTCATCGGGTTGTGCTCACTTTCTCTTTTTTCGTCCATCGAGTTCCGCCTGTTTGTACTCCTCGACGATCTTGTCCAACTCGTTGAAACGGGCGGCCCAGAGCCGGCCGTACCTCTCGATCCACGCGGCCTCTTCCTCGAGCCGGCGGCGGCCGAGTTTGCAGGTCCGAACGCGGCCCACCTTCTCCGTAGTGACGAGGCCGGCCTGCTCTAGGACGCCGACGTGCTTTTTCATGCCGGTGAGGGTCATGTGGAAGTTCGCGGCCAGGTCCGTGATCGAGGCGTCCGAACGGCCGAGACGTTCCAGGATGCCGCGTCGCGTGGCGTCGGAAAGGGCGGCGAAGGAGGCATCCAGGCGGCTCTGTTGAGACTGAACCATGTGGTTCAGTATAGAGGATTCGATTGGCGGTGGGCAAACAAAAGAGCACGCTTATATCGTCAAATCACTTGGAGTT
>CAYMTH010000223.1:6115-7757 GCA_964393235.1 uncultured Solibacteraceae bacterium
CCGGGAGCGCCGTTGTCGTGGCCGGTCCGGAGGGACAAGACAGCGGCGCTCCCGGGGGTATTGGAGACGGCGGGCGGGGGCGATGCGGGCCGCGCGCCGGGGGACTCTGGTCAGCCGATGGCGAGACAGCTGCCGAGGGCGGAGAGGATCTGCTGGACAAAGGTCTTCCAGGCTTTGCCTGTTGCGTCGTAGACCCAATTGTTGGAGTACAGGAGTTCACCGGTCTTGGAGGACAGAACCGTGAAGCCGATGGAGTCCTGTGTGTTGTCGGTCGAGTGATCGAAGACATCGACGCGGAGGGAGACATTGCCATCGATGGTTGTCGTCGTTCTGTCCGGGTTGACGCGGAAGACGGAGGCCTTCGTGTAGAGAACGGCCTGCCTTCCACCGGTGACCGTCGTGACCGCCATTGAGGACAGGGAGTTGGACTTGACGTAGACGATGGAGCCATCGGCCTGTTCGAGCGTGACCATGACCTGGCCCTGCAGGTTGGTCATCTGCTTGTTGTACTGGATGCCGATGGAGTAGCCGACCTTCGAGGCGGTGGCGTAGACGCCGACGACGTTGGTGGCGGCGGTGTCCTGGATCTCGCCGGTGCCGCGGATGGTGTTGGGCGCAGTGGGCTGGCTGACTCCGACGGTCGCGGTCTTGTCGGCCTCCGGTTGGGCGCCGTTATCGTAGTTTCCGGTGAGAACGACGCGGATGAGGTAGGACTGCGCGCCGTACTGTCCGGTGCTGAGGGTGACGATCTTGGCGGCGGTGCCGAGAGCGGGGCTTCCGGGAAGGGCGCTGACCGGCACGTCTTTGGCGAGAACGGCGTTCGTGTTCGCGTCTATGAAGCTGACGGTTGCGGTGGTGCTTAGCGGATTGCCGAACTTCTCCTGGACGCTGGCGGAGAGGGTTACCTGGGCGGTGGTGGAACTGGTTCCGGAGGTGACCCAGTTGAGCTGACCGATGTAGGCGGTGACGGCGTTGTCGTTGACGAAGATGGTGACCGAGCCGGTGGCGCCGGCGAGGGTGTAGTTGGACGCGCCCGGGCCGCCGAGGGCGAGGGTGCCGAAGCTGCTAAAGCCCCAGGTTCCGACGTTCTTGTTGGTGAGCGTTCCGACGCCGGAGACGACGGAGACTTCGCCGGGAACGACGGTATTGGCAACGGAAAGGATACCGAACGGCGCGTTTGCGGTGTCATCGAATTCCCGCGTGCCGGTGAGTTGGACGGACCGCGGGAAGATGATAAATGCGGCGGTGTTACCGCTGGCGAAGTTGTAGTTCGGCGCGGCGAGGGAGTTGGGGGCGCAGGTGATGAGGTAGCTGGTCGCATTTTCGCCCAGGGTGCGGGTGCAGGAGGCGGCGCCGGTGATGTTGGAGTTGCCGGCGTTGTCGGTGAACTTGAAGCCGGAGAGGGTCGCGGAGAAGGCCGGGTCGAGAGCGCCGTAGACCTTAGAGGCGGCGACGGCGTTGACGTTGAGGGTGGCCTTGTTGATGGTGAAGGCGGCGGTGGCGCCGGTGGCGAAGTCGTAGTTCGGCGCAGTCAAAGTATTCGGGACGCAGGTGATGGTGTAGCTGTTGACTGCTTCGCCGGAGGTGCGGGAGCAGGAGGCGGCGCCGGTGATGTTGGAGTTACCGGGGTTGTCGGAGAACT
>CAYMTH010000224.1:0-3672 GCA_964393235.1 uncultured Solibacteraceae bacterium
CCGTTCAACTGGCTGCTGTTTCTTTCGCCGATGAAGCACGGGCGGCTGCAGACGGGCATGCTGAACTGGTACTTCGTGCTGATTCACGTGCTGGGCGCGTGGGCGATGCTGGCGCTGTTGCGGGGGCTCGGGATGGCGCGGCCGGCAGCGGCGTTGATGGCGGTCGTGTTCGGCGCGGGCGGGTTTATGGCGACGGTGGATTGGCCGCAGATGCTGAACGGGGCGATCTGCCTGCCGGTGGCTGCGCTGGCATGGGTCCTGTTTCTGCGCCGGCCCGGACAGCTTGTGTACGCCGCGGGGGCGGGCGTCGCGGCCGGATTCTCGATCCTGGCCGGGCACCACAGCGCGCCGATCGCGATCCTGTGCGCCGTGGCCGGGTTGACCGGTTATGCGCTCTACGAGCGGCGCTGGACGCCGGCGCGGCTGCGCTGCTACGGCGCGGGTGTGGCGGTGTTCGGCCTATTCTTCTTCCTCGCCGGGGCGGCGCAGACGTTGCCGGCGATGGAGTACTGGCGGGTCTCCGACCGGTTTGGGAATGCGAAAGACCCGGTCACGTTCGCCCAGCAGATTCCGTACGCGGTGCCCCGGCATTACTCGCTGAACGCGGCCTCGCTGCCGGGATTGGTGGTGAACGGATTCCATCGGGAGGCGGCGCTGAGTCCGTTCCTCGGCGCGACGGCGACGGCGCTGGCCGCGGCCGGGTTCGCGGCTTTCCGGCGGCGATTCGCGGCGCGGCTTTTCCTGTTCCTCGGCGTGTTCTCGCTGCTGCTGGCGTTCGGGGAGGAGTCGGTTGTGCACGGCGTTTTCTTCGCGAGGTTCCCGCTGTTCGACAAGCTGCGGAACCCGTCGATGCTGATTCTGAATGTGCACCTATCTCTGATTGTGCTGGCGGCGATGGGTTGGACGGCGGTGCGGGAGGGGCGGCTGGGCGCGGAGTGGGGCCGGTGGTTGTGGCGCGCCGGGGCGGCGGGGTTCGCGGTGTTGACCGTTCTCTACGCGGTGGACGCCGGGAAAGCGGCGGCGCAAACCGGATTGGCGCAGGCCGCGTTTTTCGCGGGCGGATTGGGGCTGGTGCTCGTCTCTGGCGGGAGCGCGCGCACGAAGGCGGCGCTGGCGGCGGCGCTGGTGCTGGTGGAGGTTGGCAGCAACACGACGAAAAGCTACCCGGACCGCGAGATGGGTTTTGCGAACTTCGACTCGCTCTCGAAGCACGACGACATCGCGGCGTTTCTGCGCGCGGAACGGGCGCGGACGCCGTTCCGGATCACGGTCGCCGAGTCGGTCTCGCCCAAAAACTTTGGCGACTGGTACGGGATCGAGCAGGTGAACGGGTACATGGGCATGTCGATCAACATGTTCCGCGACCAGTGGCGGCCGCAGGTGCCGCAGTTGCTGGGCGCGCGCTTCCACGTGGGCCCGGAGCCGCGGCTGCCCGACCAGGTGAAGCGGTTCACTGGGCGCAGCGGGGTCCACGTTTGGGAATCGCCGGAATACGCGCCGTGGGCGTGGACGGCGCACCGGTGGGAGCGGACGGACGAGGGCCGGCTGAGCGAGGCCTATGTGCTGGGCTGGCCGGTTTTGCGGGATCGGGTGCTGGCGTTGCGCGGGGATCCGAAGGTAGCGGAATGCGGGGGTGCGGATGAGATCCGGTTGACCAACCTCGAACCGGAGCGCGGGCGCGTGGAAGTGACGATGGCCTGCGACGGGCTGCTGGTGTATTCGACGGCGGTGCTGCCGGGCTGGACGGCGACGGTGGACGGGGCGACGGCGGAGATCGTCGAGGCGTACGGGAAGCTGACGGCGGTGGCTGTGCCGGCCGGGCGGCACACGGTGGAGTTCCAGTATGCGCCGGGGAGCGTGCGGTTGGGCGCGGCGCTGAGCGTCGCGGGTGTATTGGGGCTGGGGCTGTGGTGGTGGATCAGCCGGCGGCCGGGACCGGGATCCCGAGGTCGGCGGCGCCGAGTGGCGACATGACGGCTTGCGGACAGAAGCGGGCGATGTGCTCGCAGGCGATCTGGGCGCGGCGAACGCGTTCCTTGCTGAGCGCGACCACGGTGTTTTCGAGGTGCGTGCCGCTGGGGTAGACGTCCGGCGAGTTGCGCAGGCCAAACTTGAGGTAGATGGGCGCGGCGATGCGGATGAGTTCCGGAATCTCGTAGTAGCGCAGGAAGCCGCCGATGTTGTCGGGGGCCTCGACGTAGAAGTCGATGGGCTTGGTGATGGCAGCGCGGATGGAGGCGATCTGCGGCAGCGTGAGGTCGGACGGGATGTTGATCGTATCGGCGCCGAGGCGTTCGAGAATGCGGGCGCTGGCGGGATTGGCGGGCGCCATCATGACGGAGGTCTTGATGATCAGATCCTTCGGGAACAGGCCCTTGGCGCGCATTTCGGCCACCATCTCGAGCGAGCCCAAGTCGCTGACGAGCACGGAGCGGATGCCGAGTTCGACGGCGCGGTCGACGTCGGCGAGGCCCTGTTTCAACTGATTGGCGCCGCGCATGGAGAGCGCGAGCGCGCGGCCGGCGGCGGAGAAGGCTTGCGCGCCGATGTCGAAGCTGGCGCGCGGGCCGAGGAAGAGATTGACCTCGATGCTGTGCTTGGCGCCGATGGCGGACATCTCGCGGATCTCGTCGTCGGTGAGCAGCATGATGCCGCTGCCCTGGCTGATGCGGTGCACGGGCACCTGGCGCGCCTCGGCCTCATCGAGCACGGCGGTGAGCGAGCGGGGCCCTTCGGTGGAAGGGATCTCGATGCGGTACTGGCCGCCGTCGGGGAACCGGAGCGGGGAATCCGGACTGACGGGCGCGTCCTCGCCGGGCAGGCCGGCGTCGGTGAGGAAGTGGTAGAGGTGCTCCATATTGCCTACTCGATGGTGGTGACTTCGTAGCCGGCTTCCCAGATGTTGGCGTGCAGGATCTCGGAGGCGTGGCCGTGGTGGCGGAAGATTTGCGAGACGAGGTCGGCGACCGACTCCGAACCGCGCTCGTAGAGTACGAGCACCGACGGACCCGCGCCGGACAGTGCGCAGCCGAGCAGGCCGGGGGCGCGGAGCTTGAGGATCTCGTCGAGGCCGGGCACGAGCTTGGCGCGATACGGCTGGTGGAACCGGTCTTCGAGCGCCGTCGGGAAGGCCGAGACGGTTCCGGTGGCGAGCGCGGCGATGAGCAGAGCGCTGCGTTGCACGTTGAAGATGGCGTCGGCCTTGGAGTAGCTCGCCGGCAGCACGGTGCGCGCCTCGTGCGTGAGCAACACGAAGTCGGGCACGACGACGGCGACACCGAAGCGGGCCGGGAGTTCGAGCCGGACGGCGCGGGCGATGCCATTGCCGTCGATGGCGCTGGCGACGATCGAACCGAGCACGCAGGCGGCGACGTTGTCGGGATGCCCTTCGATGCGGGCCGCTTCGTCGAGAATGCGGTGCGGCGACCAGCCGAGGCCCAGCAACTGATCGGCGATGATGACGCCGGCCGTCAGCGCGGCGGCCGACGAGCCGAGGCCTTTGCCGATCGGGATCTCGTTGTGCACTTCGAGATAGATGGGCGGCAGTTCGCGCACGGCGGCCTGGGCGACGTTGAGCGCGGTCTGCCAGATGAGATTGTTCTCGCCCGGCGCGATGAGCGCCGCGTCGCGGCCGAAGCCATGGATTTCCAGGCGTTCGGCCGCGCGGAATCG
>CAYMTH010000224.1:3682-7039 GCA_964393235.1 uncultured Solibacteraceae bacterium
GCACGCGTTATCCGATCGCGACGCGCCGCTCTTCGCGGCACGACTGGTAGACGCCGCACACGACTTCGAGGGCGTGCAGGCCGTCTTCGCCGGACACGGTCGGCTTGCGGCCGGTCTTGCAGGCCTCGCCGAAATCGAGGAACTGGCGTTCGAACGGCGTGAGCGGAATCGCCATCGGATCGGACGCGCCCGACATGACTTCCTTCTGCACGGGCGCCGGTTCGCCGGCGTCGTCCTGGACATCCCACGCCGTCAGCTTGTCGCCGGTGATGATCGCCGTGCCCTTGGTGCCGTGAATTTCGACCCGCTCGGAGTAGCCGGGCCAGAACGCGGTGGAGGCCTGGATGACGCCGGTGGCGCCGTTGTCGAAGCGGAGCATCGCGTTGACGACGTCTTCCGATTCAATCTTGTGCAGCGCGCCGAGCTGCCAGTAGCCGTTCACTTCCTTCACGCGGCCGATCAGGTAGAGCAGCACGTCGATCTGGTGCACCGCCTGGTTGATGAGCGCTCCGCCGCCCTCGGTGGCCCAGCTGCCCTTGATGGGGCGCGAATAATACTGCGCCGAGCGGTACCACTTGACGTAGGCGTCGGCCTGCAGAATCTTGCCCAGCCGCCCGTCGGCCAGCGCTTTCTTGAGGAATTTCGTGGAGTCGTCGAAGCGGTGCTGGCTGACGACGCCGAGCACGATGCCCGCTTTCTTCGCCGTCTCGACCATCGCGCGCGCCGTCTCGACGTTGGTCGAAATCGGCTTCTGCACCTGGATGTGCTTCTTGGTTTCCGCGCAGATCTCGAGCGGCTGCATGCGGAAGTCGGGGAAGGTGCAAACGTCGACGTAATCGACCCGCGGGTGACGGCAGACCTCTTCATAGGTACGCACGAACTCGCAGCCGAACGTGTCGGCGAATTTGCGGCCCGCCTCCTCGTTGACGTCGGTGCAGACGGTCAGTTCATATCCGATGTTCTTCAAGGCGCGCGCGTGCATGTTAGAGATCGCGCCGGTACCGATCATTCCTACTCGCAATGGGTTCTCCTCAAAAGGTTGAGTATATCGCAGGGAACCGCCGCCGGCCCTATGGAAATGCTCTATCCTGAGGGCATGAGGCCCCGAGTTTGCATGCATCGACGCCGGTTTTTGCAGGCCCTTCCGGCGGGGCCGCTGGCGCTTTCCGCGCAGTTCGCTTCGCAGGCCGCCGTGTTGAAGGGGCTCGGCATGCCCGGGCCGTACAAGGGCCGCGTCGTCGACGTCGAGCATCCGGGTTCGATCGTCAGCGGCGCCTATCAGGCCGAACCGGTGCGCGAGATGATGCGCCGGGGCATGCGGGAGCTGACCGGCGCCGACGGCTGGGTCGACGCCTGGAAGCGATTCTTTGAGCCCGGCGACGTCGTCGGTATCAAGGTGAACCCGGTGGGCATGCCGCACGTGATCTCGGCGCCCGAGGTGCTGCGCGAGATCATCGCCGGCGTGACGGCGGCGGGCGTGAAGCCGCAGGACATCGTCGTCTACGACCGCTACCGGAACCAGTTCCTGAAGGCCGGTTTCGACAAGTGGCTGCCGGAAAAGGTGCGGTGGATGCACGCGGTGGACGACTACGAGGAGATCCAACTCGGCATCGACGGTTACGATCCGGACCACTACATGGACATGGCGCTGGTGCAGCCCGGACAGGACCTCGACAACCCGAACATGCGGCGGTCCTTCGCGGCGAAGTTCATCACGAAGTCGGTCAACAAGCTGATCAACCTGTGCGTGCTGAAGGACCACCAGTCGGCGGGCGTGACGCTGGCGCTGAAGAACCTCTCCCACGGGCTGGTGAACAACGTCGCGCGGAGCCACTCCTCCTATACCTTGAACGCCTGCGGCGCCTTCATTCCGGCGGTGGTGCAGATGCCCGTTATCCGCAATAAAACGGTGCTGCACGTGCTCGACGGCATCAAGGGGCTCTACCACGGCGGGCCCGGGGCGAAGCCGCAGTTCGTGTGGGAGCACAAGCATCTCTATTTCGCCACCGACCCGGTCGCGCTCGATCATGTGGGCTGGCGCGTCATCGACGAGAAGCGCGTGGCGGTGGGCAAGAAGAAGCTGGTGGACGACACGCCCGACCAGTTCAGCCGCTTCGTGCACCGGCAGCCGGAACACGTCGAAATCGCCGGCGCCATGGGCCTTGGCGAATGGAAGTGGGAGAGGATCGATCTGCGGAAGATCCGGTTCTAAACGCCCGGTTTTCGGGTGTTTTGTGGTATTCTGAGAAGAGTTGGCCGCGTGCGGCGTGGTGGCGCGCGACCTGTCGGATGAGCCGGTAGCTCAGTTGGTAGAGCATCGCACTTTTAATGCGGTGGTCCTGGGTTCGAGTCCCAGCCGGCTCACCATCGATTTTTGTTGACTCAGCCCTCGGCGCCCGGTGGCTCGGGCAGTTCAGCGAGTTGCGCTTCCAGGTGGCGCAGCGCGGCTTCGAGTTGCGCGCGGTGGCGGGGATTCGAGGCTCGCTCCAGATCGTTCAGCACGCCTTTGCGGGACAACTCGAGGCTGTAGCGCTTCTTCTCCAGCGCTAACTGCTCGGGCGACTTCTCCGGCTGGCGATGTTTCGGCCGGTTGTCGTGATCGTCCATCATCGACTCGACCGATTTGTTTTCCCAGCCTCTGGCCATGGCTACCTCCTTTCGCGCACCACACGGAAGCCGAGCCACGGGCCTTTCGCCGACGGGAGGTCCGCGAACCGGTAGGCATAGCTCGCCACCATGTCTCCGGTGCCGCCGTTACCGCCGCGGAAGATGCGCGCCTGTCCGGAGGACGGACCCTTCGGATCACGCGGGGGGCTGGTGCGGTAGTAATCGGGCGACATCCAATCGTTGGTCCACTCGCTGGCGTTACCCAGCATGTCGTACAAGCCCCAGCCGTTGCTCATGCGCGCCGAGGCCGCTTCCTGCAACTGGTCGCCGCTGTTCGACGAAGTCCACGCGAGGTCGGCGAGGTTGCGAGGATACTCATTCGGATCGTTCGCCCGCGCGCAATATTCCCATTCGGCTTCCGAAGGCAGCCGGTACTGGAATCCGTCGTTGCGGGCGTTCAATTTAGCCAGAAACTGCTGCGTGTCGTTCCAACTCACGTTCACCTTGGGCTTGTTGGAGCCGCTCGCCTTGCCGCTCATCACCGCGTTCCAATGCTTTTCGGTCACCTCGGTGCGGCCGATCTGGAACTTGCGCGTCAGCTCAATCATGTGTTCCGGCTTCTGCGCGTCGTCGCAGGTATTGCAGCCCATGACGAACCGCCCGGCCGGAATCGCTGCGAAGTCCATCGGCACCCCGTCGAGCACGAGTGACAGCGACTCCTCACCACCGGAAGTGACGGCGCTCGGCAGC
>CAYMTH010000224.1:7049-7757 GCA_964393235.1 uncultured Solibacteraceae bacterium
GGCGCCGGCGTGGCGGCGGGCGCGGTTTGCGCGGCGTCCGGAGCTGCCGCCGCCGGGCTTTCGGGCACGGGGCTGGCGATCGTATTCATGGCGCGATAGAGCATCCCCATCACGATGATGCTCGCGACCGCGATGATCGGCACCACCAGTTTGCGCGAGGTCGATTTCTCCGTGACGGGCGCGGGCGCGGCGCCGGCCAGCGCTTCGACGAAGCTGGCGCAGGTGGGGAAGCGCTCGAGCGGATTTTTCGCCAGCGCGCGGTTGAGCGCCGCCTCCACCGCGGGCGGCACATTCGGGTTCACCGTGCGGATCGGAATGTGCGGCTCGTTCAGGATCTTATATGACTGCGCGATCCACGTCTCGGCCTGGAACGGCAGGTGTCCGCTCAGCAGTTGATAGGCGACCACGGCGAGCGCGAACTGGTCGCTCCGGCCATCGAGCTGATCGCCGCGGACCTGTTCTGGCGACATGTAGCTGAGCGTTCCGGAGGTGGTTCCGATGCTCGGCGCCGTCTGCGTGTGGCCGGCACCGGTGAACCGCGCGATGCCGAAGTCGGCGATCTTCACGCGCCCCGTTTCGTCGAGCAGGATGTTGCCCGGCTTCACGTCGCGGTGCACGATGCCGGCCATGTGCGCGGCGTCGAGCGCGCTAGCCGCCTCGCGCAGAATCCGGAGTATGAGCGGGACGTTGCTCGTGTCGCCGGTCGCG
>CAYMTH010000225.1:0-6508 GCA_964393235.1 uncultured Solibacteraceae bacterium
TCTGATCCCGCTTACCGGGCCTTGAACTGCAGGATCGTCAGCGAGTGCTTCGGGAACGTGTAAGTCGCCGCCCCGCCGCTCATCGCCAGGTTCACCGTCCGCACCGCCGGCCGCACCTTCCGGTCGTTGCCGAACGTATGCGTCGCCTTCAGGTCGGCGTGGTTCATCTCCCATACCTCCGCCCGCGCCCCCGCCGCGCCTTCGATCTTCGCCGTGATGTCCATCTTCGCGCTCCGGTTCAAGACGTTCAGATAAACCGTCCCCGTCGCCTTGTCGTAAGTCGCCGACGTATCCAGATACGGCAGCTTCCCCTTCCCCGCCACCTCGTACGTCGGCGAGTCGACAAACAGATCAAGCGCCGTCTTCCCGCTCTGCTTCGAGTACTCCGCGATCGGGAAGTAGATCGGCTGCAAAAACAGCCCCTTCTCGTTCGTGAAAATCGGCGCGATCACGTTCACCACCTGCGCCAGATTCGCCATCTTCACCACATGTGCGTGCCGGATGAACGAGTTGAAAAACATCCCCATCGCCAGCGCGTCTTCGTAGTTGTAGATCTCCTCCAGCCGCGTCCGCCCCGTCTCGTGCTCGCTCCCGCCCCGCGCCCGGTACCACACGTTCCACTCGTCGTACGCAATCCAGATCGGCCGCGGCTTCGCCATCGTCGCCTGCGCCGCCCGGATCTGCCCTTCCACGATCTTGATCCGGCTGTCGATATCCGCCGACGCGCTCAGAAACTTCTCGAAATCGTTCTCCCGGTTGCCGATGTAGGTGTGCAGCGAGATGTAGTCGATCTCGTCCCGCAGCCCCTCCAATACCTTCCGGTTCCAACCCACCCAGTCCCACCCGGCCCGGAAATTCGACGACCCGCTCGCGATCAGCTTGATCGTCGGGTCCACCCGCCGCATCGCCTTCGCCGCCTCCAGCGCGAACTTCACGTAGTCTTCCGCGTTCTTGTGCCCCAGTTGCCATGGCCCGTCGATCTCGTTCCCCAGCCCCCAGTACTTCACCCCGTACGGCTTGTCCCGCCCGTTCTTCCGCCGCTACTGCGCCCAGTAGGTTTCCCGCGATTCGTTCGTATACTCCACCCACTGCCGCGCCTCCTCCACCGTCCCCAGCCCGGCGTTGATGCAGATGTACGGCTCCACCCCCAGCTTCTCCGAATAGTCCAGAAACTCATCGGTGCCGAAAGTGTTCGGCTCCAGCGCCCCCCATGCCCCTTCCGGCCGGACCGGCCGCTGTCCCCGCGGCCCGATCCCGTCCTTCCAGTTGTAGCCCGACACGAAATTCCCGCCCGGCCACCGCAGCAGCGACACCCCCATCTTCCGGATGGCGTCCATGACGTCTTTCCGGTAGCCCTTCTCATCGGCCAGCGGGCTCCCCGGCTCGTACAGCCCGCCATAGATGCACCGCCCCAGGTGCTCGGCGAAGTTGCCGAACACGTGCGGATGCACCTCTCCGATCACCCGGTCGACGTCAACTTTGATCCGCGCCTGCGCGCTCACCACGCCGGCCGCGACCGCCAGCAGCAATAGGGTCCGGAACATATGTCCCGATTGTAAGCCTCTTCGTTACCGGTTCAACTTCAACGAGAACTGCACCACCCGCGGCTGATTCCCCTGCGCGTTCACCTGCCCGAACTGCGGATTCCCGAACGCCGCCACCGGCGGCGCGAACCGTGCCGTGTTCGTCAGGTTGAACACCTCCGTCCGGAACTGCAGCGTGAACAGTTCCTTGATCCGGAAGTTCTTGCTCAGCGTCATGTCGATCTGCGCCGTCCCGTCGCTCCGCAGCCCGTTGAACGTCCGCGGCGCGTTGCCGAACGTGTACGGCGCCGGCACCGAGAACTGCGCCGCGTCGATCCACCGCTCCGGCCGCGGATTCGGCACCGTCGCGTTCACGCCCGTCCAGTTCGGCCGCTGTCCGCCGCCTTGCGAAAACGTGTTGTTCACCGCCGACGTGATGCCCAGCGGCCCGCCGCTGAACCCGCTCCAGATCGCCGCCACCTGCCAGCCCCCGAACACGACGTTCTTCTTCAGAATCGGCAACTCGTAGACCGCGTTCAAAATGTACCGGTGCGTCTGGTCCAGCGTCGACGGGCTCCACTCCGCCGCCAGGTTGTACCAGTTCTGAACCCCGCCTCCGCCCACCGCCTCACCGGCGAACGGCCCCGTCCCGTAGTCCATCATCTTCGAGTACGTGTAGCTCGCCAGAATGCTCAGCCCGCTCGCATACCGCTTCTCCGCCTTCGCCTCCAGCGCGTGATACGACGACGTCGCCCACGACGCGTTCTGCGACGCCACCCCGTCAAAATGCGGGAACGGCCGCAGCAGTTGCGCCCGCGCCACCGTCCGGTTCGCCAGCCCGCCCACCGCGATCTGCCCGAAGAACGGATTCGCCACCTGCGTCCGCAGCGCGTCGCCCTGCGCCAGCAGTTCCGGCCGCAGCTGGTTCCACTGCCGGTTCTCGAACAGCCCCACGCCCCGGCTCCCCGCGTACCCGATCTCGAACAGCACGTTCCGCGGCAGCTCCCGCTGAATGTTGAAGTTCCACTGCGAGCTGTACGGCGTGTAGTTCCCCCGGGCGAAGCACTGCACCGTCTGCCCAGTCAACGTCCCCAGCCCCAGCCGCGCCCCCGTCGGCCGGTTGAACCCCGTCGGATACGGATTGCTCCAGCTCACCACCGGCGTCACCCCGTCCAGGCTCGTCACAATCGACGTCGTCGCCGCGTACCCGCTCACGCCGAACGCTCCCGTCCCGCCGCCCACGCCCGTCAGCCCGGCATAGAAGATCCCGCCTCCCGCCCGGATCACCGTCTTCGGCGTCAGCTTGTAGGCCACGCCCACGCGCGGCGCGATGTTGTTCCGGTCCGGGTTCGCGTTGTACCGCGGCAACCCTCCCACGCCCGGAAACACCAGTCCGCCCCGCAGCGTCAGCCCGTCGGCCTTCAGCGGCGACGTCGCCTCGAAATCAAAGTTCGACAGCTGGTTGAACCGGTCCGTCCGCGGCGTCTCGTAGTCGTACCGCAGCCCCAGGTTCACCGTCAGCTTCGGCGTCACTTTCCACGTGTCCTGCACGAACACCGCCATGTACTTGTTCGTTTGCGCCAGCGCCGGCGCCGGCGCCACGCCGCCCCCCGGAATCCCCAGCAGGAACGTCGCCAGCCCCAGCCCCGCCGTCGGGCTCGATGCCGCCGCGTTCGGCCCCTGCGTCCACGTCGGGCCGAAGCTGAAGTTCGTCGCCTGGTCGCCCACCTGCTGATTGTTGAACTGCACCACGCGGTACTCCACGCCGAACTTCAGCGTGTGCTTCGTCAGCGTCTTGGTAATGTTCCCCTGCGCCGCCTGCTGTGTGTTCCCGAACGAAATCAGATCGGTGGCCCCGATCAGCCCACCCACGATAATGTTCGGCACCGATCCCGTCACGCTATATCCCGTAATCGTCACCGCCGGAAACGACACCGGGTCCACCATCCCCTCCCGCATGTACGCCGGCAACCCCAGCGACGTGATGTCGAACCCGTCCCCGTACGGCCGCCGGAAGTTGATCAGCCGCGTCGCCGAATACCGCCCCGTCGCCACCATCGTCGGCGACAGCAGCCACGTGTCTTCCAATACCGCGTTCCAGCGCTTGAACACCTGCGGCCCCGCCGTCGGCGCCACGTTCTTGAACTCCTGCCCGTACGCCGGCGCCCGGTTGAACGGCGTATTGTCGTACGAATACCGCCCGAAAATGCGGTTCTTCTCCCCGAAATTGTGGTCCAGCCGCGTCGACCAGCTGTCCTTCGGCACCACGTTCCCGTCCGTCCGCGTATAGTTGATCGCCCCCAGCGCCGTCACCCCCGCCACGTTCGGCGCCGGGAAGAACTTCATGACGTTCCGCGCCACCGGATCGATCCGGTTCCCCGGAATCACGTTGCCCGGAAACGCCGTCCGCACGAACCCCGCCCCGGACGGGTTCGCCCGCGTCGTCGACGGATCGTAGATCGTCACCAGGTTCCCGTTCGCCAACCGCGCCGCGCTGAAATCGCCCGTCAGCATCCGCGGGTCCGGCAGCGCCGCCGTAAACGTAATGCCCTGAATGAACCGCACGATCTCGGTGTTGAAGAAGAAGAAGGTTTTGTTCTTCCCGTTGTACAGCTTCGGCAGCACCACCGGCCCGCCCACCGTCCCGCCGAACTGGTTGAACTTGAACGGCGCCCGCTTCGTCCCGCTCCGGTTGGCGAAAAAGTCGTTCGCGTTCAGCTTGTCGTTGCGGAAAAATTCGTACAGCCCGAAGTGCAGATCGTTCGTGCCGCTCTTGGTCACCACGTTGAACACGCCCCCCGCCGCGCGCCCGTATTCCGCCGAGAAGTTGTTCGTCTCGACCTTGAACTCCTGCACCATGTCCGGATTCGCGTTCACCACCGGCTGATTCTGCGCCGCTGCCGAGTTCGGCGCCCCGTCGAGCAGAAACTCGTTCGACGTCGACCGCTGCCCGTTGATCGAATACGAGACCGTCGAGATCTGATCGATCACCAGCCCGTTCACCCCCGACGATGGCCGCACCCCGGGCACCAGCATCGCCAGCGCGTACGTGTTCCGCCCCAGCAGCGGCAGTTCCGTGACCTGTTTGTTGTTGATCACCTGTCCCAGTGTCGTGCTCTCGCTCTCGAGCACCAGCGCCTGCGCCGACACCTCGATCCGCTCCGACACCGCGCCCACCTTCAGCACCACGTCCAGGCGCGCCGCCTGTTGCACGGCCAGTTCCAGCCCCGTCTGCCGCGTCGTCACAAATCCGTCTTTCGCGATCTCGACGTCGTACTTCCCCGGCAACAGCGACGGCGCCAGGTAATACCCGTCGTCGTTCGAAGCAACCGTCGTCGTCACCCCGGTCCCCGCCGCCCGGACCGTGATCTTTGCCGCCGGCACCACCGCCCCGCTCGGATCCGTCACCCGCCCCGTCAAAGAAGCCGTCTGCGCCATCACCCCGATGGCCGCCATCAAAAACACCGTCACACGCAAAAGCATGCGGCAAGTTATATCACCCTTTCGACCGTCGTCACACCCGGCGCAGCCGGCACCGTCGCGGCCCCGAACCGTTCCCGGAATTCGTCCAACAGCGATCGCGTTGCCGTCGCGTACCGCAGCCCCTGGATCGTCAACCAGGCCATGAACCAAAGGCAGCAAACACAAAAGACGAGCGACCCCACATGCAGCGATTCCAGCGCCTGACTGCGCGGAATCCCCTGTGGAAACCGGTAGAGCGACGCGAAATGCCCCGCCGTCCGGAATGTCGCCAGCAGATCGGCCGCCAGCATAAAAGCGCCCGTAGTCAGCGGGGCCCAGTAAAGCCCCATCGCGAGCCGCCGCAATCCCCGCGACTGGCGTCCCGGCGTCACCTCGTCCAGCTTCGCGATCGGTGTATCGTCCCCACGATTCAGGCTGAACACAAACGCCGTATTCACGGTCATGAACACCATCCGGTTCAGCCATGGTTCGCGCAGCACCGCATGGTCGCACAGCAGATGCGCCACGTCCCGGTTCATCCGCCGGCTGGTTAACGTCATGTAGTAGCAGATAAACAACAGCCCTGCCGCGCCGAGAAATGGAAAGTCGTTCACACTGACGCGGATGCCCAAAAGGTTGATCGCCACAAAATGCGTTTCCGTCCACATCCGGATCTTATGCTCGAACATCGCCTGCCGGTAGGCGAAGAACGCCGCCGCCAGATCCTCACCGCATTTCGACTCCCCCCGGCACTGGGCCAACGCCTCCTTCTTCAACTCCTCCCGCGCCTGATATTCCCGCCCCGCGTCTAACCGGACCAGGTGTCGGTCCCAGGAAACATACGCGTTCCAAACACACGTGAACACCGCCAGCGACGCCAGTACGCCCGCCAACAGCGCCGTCCGCGCCCGCCGCACTGACTCTTGCACCGCCCCAACGCGCGCGGCCAGCAGATGGGGCAAGGGGTTCGTCGAAAAATCCATATGTATCCGGGGAAGCGAACCCGCCCCCGGTCGAGTGCCACAATTCCTGCCTGAGATTTCACTCGCCCCGTTCGCGCTAGTCTGTTCAGCAGCCATGCTCCACCAAGTCTTCCTCGGCGGCGCCGCCGGCCTCACCACCTGGCGCCGCGAGATCGCTATCCCCGCCCTGCAAACCGCCCAAATCACCTTCTTCGATCCTCAACTCTCCCTCCACGCCTGGACCCCCGCCCGCGAAGCCGAAGAGATGCGGGCCAAGGACGAGGCCGCCGTCCTCCTGTTCGTCATCAATCACGAAACCCGCGCCGTCGCCACCGTCGCCGAAGTGGCCTACTATATGGGGCTCGGCCGCGCCCTCGCCCTCGCCATCACGGACCTCCCGCCCGGCGCGTCTCTCTACAACCAGCCCCTCACTCCCCCGGAAATCGACGACCTCAACCGCGGCCGCATCTTCCTCCGCACCATGGCCCGCGCTCACAACGTCCCCGTCTTCGACCAGATCCTCGACGCCGTCCAATACGCCATCGCTCTCGCCCAACCCCG
>CAYMTH010000225.1:6608-7752 GCA_964393235.1 uncultured Solibacteraceae bacterium
CGAGTATCGCCCGGAGGGCGGGGGCGGCGCCGGCTATCGACTGCGCGCGGAGACCGAGACCGAAATGCTCGATGCGGGCGGCGTAGTCGAATTGGTCGTAGTCGTGCGGAACAACCACCGCGGGGATGCCGGCGAGGATGGCGGCGTAGGTAATGCCGGTGCCGCCGTGGTGGAGTGCGGCATCGAAGTGCGGGAGATCGCGTTCGTAGGGGACGAAGGGCCGCACGTGGACGTTGGGCGCCGGTTGGGCGGGCTCGCCATCGCCGCCGAGGGAGACGACGAAGTGATGGCCGGGGAAGTTGGCGGCGAGCTGGACGACATCGGCGACCAGGCGGCGCTTGGCCCAGAGGAGGTGGGTGCCGACCGTGACCAGGACGCGGGGGGCGGGCGGGTAGTCGACCTGCGGCGCTGGCGGGCAGGCGACGGCGGGGCCAATCATTTCGAAGCAGGCCGGCCAGTCGCGGTCGAACTCCAGTTCGGCGATGCCGAAGCCCAGGATGGCGCGCTCGGAATAGATGCGCTCGGAGCCGTCGGGGCGGTAGGGGAAGGGGCCGCCGAGGGCGGCGAATTCGCGGCGGAAACGGAGCGCGACCAGGCGTTTGAAGGCGCGGATGGCGGCGCGGCCGGCGAGGTCGCGCAGGGGCGGGCCGCCCGGGCGCCAGCCGCCGCAGTAGGCGGGGACGCCGCGGCGGTTCTCGATGGCGAAGGGCGTGGCAATGGTCGTGAGCCAGGGAATGCGGAGTTCGTCGGCGACGAAGCCGGCGACGGGGGCCACGGAATCGGTGGCGACGATCGCCGGCGCGTGGGCGCGCCAGAGGTCGCGGAGTTCGGACTGGATGGCGGGGAGGAGCGCAAGGTTATCGCGGAACTGCCGCAGGAGGAGGGCGGGATTGGAGCCGACGGGGCTGTCAGTATTGGCGATCTGCTCGAGCGCGCCGGCGGGGATGGAGCGCAGGGCGTGGGCCTCGAAGCCCATGGCGCGGGCGGCCTCGGCTTTGCTCTCGCCGGTAACGACGGAGACGGCAAAGCCGGCCTGCCGGGCGGCGAGGCCGAGCTGGAGGAGGGGATAGAGATGGCCGGCGAAGGGTGGGGCGACGAGGGCGAGGCGGGTCACTGGATCAGGCCGGAGACGAAGCCGCGGACC
>CAYMTH010000226.1:0-7737 GCA_964393235.1 uncultured Solibacteraceae bacterium
GGCGACATCGAGAGCCTCCCGTTCCTCGAGGCCATCCGGCAGTTGCGGCACGAGAAGGGCCGCGAGAACTGCATCTTCGTCCACGTGACCCTGGTGCCGTGGATCGCCGCGGCCGGCGAGCTGAAGACCAAGCCGACCCAGCACTCGGTCAAGGAGCTGCGCGAGATCGGCATCCAGCCCGACATGCTGATCTGCCGCTGCGAGAAGCCGCTGGTGGGCGACATCAAGGAAAAGATCGCCCTGTTCTGCGACGTCCGCGCGGAAGCCGTCATCGAGGCCTGCGACGCCAAGAGCGTCTACGAGGTCCCGCTCGGCTTCGCCTCGCAGCACGTCGACGACATCATCCTGAAGCAGTTCAAGATCGACGCCGCCGACCGCAACCTGGCCCGCTGGGAAGACATGCTGGACCGGCTCCACAATCCGGTGGACGAGGTCGATATCGCGCTGGTCGGCAAGTACGTCGAGTACGAGGACTCCTACAAGAGTCTGAAGGAAGCCCTGCTGCACGGCGGCTTCTCGCACCGGCTGAAGGTCAACATGCACTGGATCGAGGCGCAGGAACTGCACTGGCCCGAGTGCGCGCAGCGGCTGTCGCAGTACGACGGCATCCTGGTGCCGGGCGGCTTCGGCAAGCGCGGCGTGGAGGGAATGCTGCAGGCCATCCGCTACGCGCGGGAACAGAAGGTCCCGTACTTCGGCATCTGCCTGGGCATGCAGACGATGGTGATCGAGTACGCGCGGAACGTGTGCGGGCTGGCGCAGGCCGACTCGGCCGAGTTCGACAACGCGACGCCGCACCGGGTGATCTACAAGCTGCGCGAGCTGAAGGGCGTCGACGAGCTCGGCGGCACCATGCGGCTGGGCGCGTATCCGTGCGCGCTGGCCGAGGGCTCTACGGCGCGGGATGCCTACGGGAAACCCGAGATCAGCGAGCGGCACCGGCACCGGTTCGAGTTCAACCGCGACTACGAGAAAGTGCTGACCGAGGGCGGGCTGAAGATCACGGGGCAGACGCCGGACGGCGTCTACGTCGAGATCTGCGAGATCGCGGACCATCCGTGGTACCTCGGCTGCCAGTTCCATCCGGAGTTCAAATCCAAGCCGCTCGAGCCGCACCCGCTGTTCGCGGCGTTCATCGGCGCCTCCTACCAGGAACGGCTGCGGCGGACCGGGACTTCGCCCGAACTGTTGAGCCATGTCCGGTAGCCTGCCGGTCGCGCTGATCGCGGGCCCGTGCGTCATCGAGAGCGAGACGCACGTCCACTATATGGCCCGGAAGATCCGCGACATCGTGGGCAAGGACTTCATCTTCAAGGCCTCGTTCGACAAGGCCAACCGGTCGAGCGGCAGTTCTTACCGGGGGCCCGGGATCGACGAGGGGCTGCGGATTCTGGGCGGTCTGAAGGCCGAGGGCTACCGGATCACCACCGACATCCACGAACCGTGGCAGGCCGAGCGCGCGGCCGCGGTTTGCGACATTCTGCAGATCCCGGCGTTCCTGTGCCGCCAGACCGACCTGCTGGTCGCCGCGGCGCGCACGGGGCGCGTGGTCAACATCAAGAAGGGGCAGTTCGTCTCGCCGTGGGACATCCGGCATGCCGCCGAGAAGGTGGTGGCCGAGGGCAACCCGAACGTGTTCCTGACCGAGCGGGGCACCTCGTTCGGCTACAACAATCTGGTGGTGGACATGCGGTCGCTGGCCATCATGCGGAGCTTCGGGTTCCCGGTGGTCTTCGACGCGACGCACAGCGTACAGATGCCCGGGGCGGGCGGCACGCAAAGCGGGGGCCAGCCGCAGTTCATCGAACCGCTGGCGCGCGCGGCGGTCGCGGTGGGCGTGGACGCGGTGTTCCTGGAAGTCCACGACAACCCGTCGCAGGCGCTCTCCGACGGCGCCAACGCGCTGCCGCTTTCCGAGCTCTCCGGGTTGTGGCAGCGGCTGCTGGAGCTGGACGCGGTGACGCGGCGGCACCTGGCGCCGCCGCGCGAAGAGTAACGGCTACTACTGGACCTGGATGCCGCGGTCCTCGAGGAGGTCGCCGGTGACGCGGAGCAGGTTGATGAGGTTGCGGCGGTACTGGATGGTCGTGTTGACCAGCTGGGCTTCCGCGTTCACCAGACGGGTCTGGGCGTCGAGGACGAAGAAGATGACCGAGGTGCCGAGGTCGTACTTCTTCTGTTCGGCGTCGAGCTGCTTCTGGGCGAGGTCGCGGGCGACGGCGGCGAGTTTGACGGAGGCCTTGGAGGACTCGACCTGGCTGACGGCGTTCAACACCTGCTGGCGGATGGTCTGTTCGAGCGAACGGCGCTGCAGGACGTCCTGCCGTTTGGTGAGCACGGCGTCGGCGTAGTTGGCGGCGGCGGCGCGATCCCGGATGGGCAGGCGGAGGGTGAGGCCGAACTGGTAGATGGGGAAGTTGAAGCCGAAGACCTGGTCGAGGGCGTCGACGAAGCCGCCGCGGACGACCGAGATGTTGTTGCCGTTGCGGGTGAAGAAGTCGCCGCCGCGGCCGGTGGAGGTGTAGCTGCCGCGCAGGCCGAGGTCGGGGAGGAGAGCGTTGGAGGTCTGCTTGAGGACGAGGTCGTCCTGGGCGATGCGCTCGATGTTGGCGCGGAGGTCGGGGCGGATGCGGATGGCCTTGGTGACGGACTGCTCGCGGTCGATCTCTTTGGTGTCGGTGGGAGGCAGCGGAGTCTCGGTCAGCACGATCGGCATGTTGCGGTACTTGGCGTCGAGGTCGGCGCCCATCTGCCGGCGGAGGGAGTCTTCAAACTGCTGGAGGCGGTAGCGGGCCTGGAGCACCTGGATCTCGGCCGAGGCGTAGTTGGCTTCGGGCTGGTAGATGTCGAGCGGGCTGATGGCGCCGAGTTCGAGTTCGCGCTTGGAGCGCTTGAGGGCTTCGGCGGAGAGTTCGAGGGCCTTTTCCTGAACGCGGAGGGTTTCGCGGCCGCCGAGGAGGTCCCAGTAGGCGTTTTCGGCGTTCGACATGAGCGTCAGGAGGGTGTTGAGGAAGTTCTCCTGGCTGACGCGCAGGCGGGACCGGGCGATGGTGATCGGCATGCGGTTGATCTCGCGGCCGCGGTTGCGGAGCAAGGGCATGACGAAGCTGGCCGACATCTGGGCGTTGAGGGCGGGGTTGAAGAAGGCGAACGAGTTATTGGTGGAGGTCTTGTTGGCGTTGAACCCGGCGGTGTACTGCAGACCGCTGTCGAGCGTCTGCACGTAGTTGAAGTTCATCGGCTGGACCAACTGGTTGAGGACTTGGGCGCCTTCGAGCTGGTTGGTGGTCTGGCTCTTGGTCCGGGTGGAGGTGAAGTTGCCGGTGAAGAAGGGATCGAACGGCGCGTAGGCGCGGGTGATGGAGTTGCGCGTGATCTCGACGGCGAGGCGCTGGATATCGATGTCGACGTTGTTGGCGAGGACGAGCTGGAGGTAGCCGCGGAGGGAGAGCTCGAGCTTGCCGTCGACGACGAAGTCATCGAACTTGCTGACGCCGCGGAGTTCGACCTTGGGCATCGGTTCGGCGAAGTGGCGTTTGAACCAGGTTTGCTTGGGGAAGAACGGGGTCTCGAGCAGGTCGGCATCCTTCTTATTGGTGCCGGAGAAGGCGCGCTCGGGGGCCGGGATGACGCCGATGGGCGTGCCGGCGGGGGCTTGCCACGCGAAGGACGATTGACACACAGCAAGGGCGAGGGCCAGGGAGAGCAGTTGGCGATTCGAGGTCATTGTGAGGATTTTCTTCGTTCTTATTCGTAGCGGATCGCTTCAATCGGGTCGAGGCGGGCGGCCTGCATGGCGGGGTAGATGCCGAAGACGAGGCCGATGCCGCAGGAGACGCCGAAGGCGACGGCGATGGAGGAAGTCGTGACGACGGTGGACCAGCCGGCGGCGGAGGCGATGAGCTGGGACAAGGTGACGCCGAAGATGATGCCGAGCAGGCCGCCCATGATGGAGATGAGGACGGCCTCGGTGAGGAACTGGCGGATGATGTCCTTCTGCTTGGCGCCGATGGCGCGGCGGATGCCGATTTCGCGGGTGCGCTCGAGCACGGTGGCGAGCATGATGTTCATGATGCCGATGCCGCCGACGAGAAGGGAGATGCCGGCAATACAGATCATGACGACGTTGAAGATGAAGCCGGTGCGGCGGCGCTGTTCGAGCAGGCCGGCGGGGACGGTGATGGCGAAGTCGCCGGCGTCCTTGTGGGTGGCGGTGAGGATGGCGTTGATGATGTTGGACGTCTCGATGGAATCGGTGCCGTTCTTCACCCGGATGTACATGCCGTCGATCTCATCCTTGAGGTAGGAGTTGTTGTCCTCGAAGCGGCGCATGACGGTGTTGAGCGGGGCGATGACGAGGTTGTTCCCGGAGGCGACTTCGAGGCCTTCGACGGAGTCGGCGGTGGCCTGGGCGGCGAGGACGCCGACGACCTGGAGCCAGGTGTCGTTGATCTTGACGAACTTGCCGACGGCGGGATCGAAGCCGAGGAGGTTGACCTTGGCGGATTCACCGAGGACGCAGACGGGAGCCGAGCGGTCGTTGTCCTCTTCGTTGAAGAAGCGGCCTTCGACGACCTTGAGGCTGTTGATCTGCATGTAGTTGGGCAGGACGCCGATGAGGACGGGGGCTTCGGCGGCGGTCTTTGGAAGGACCTTCTGCGGCTTGAAGCGTTTGCGGGGGGTGAGGGCTTCGAGGCCCTGGACGTTTTCGGCGATGGAGCGGAAGTCGCGGAAGGACATGCCGGGCGAGATGGCGCGGCGAGCCTGGAGTTCGTTGCGATCGACGGCTTCCTTGGCCTCGATGATGATGTTGTTGACACCGAGCAGGTCGATGTAGCTCATCATCTCCTTCTGGGCACCGGCGGTGATGGAGAGCATGGCCACCACGGCGCCGACGCCGAAGATCATGCCGAGCATGGTCAGCAAGCTGCGGAGCTTGTGGACCAGCAGGCTGGAAAGGCCCATTTTAATTTCGGGAATGATGTCGGCAAGCATCGACATGCGATTGAGGCTCCTGGGAATTGGGAAAGACTAGGACTTACCGCCGCCGCCGGGCAGCGCGTTCATGGGGCCGCCGGAGCCGCCCTTATCGTCGGACTTCTGTTTGGTGCCGGGCTTGGCTTCGGGGTTGGCCATGGCGATGGTTTCGCCTTCCTTCAAGCCTTCGGCGACGACGAGGGTGGACTCGCTGCGTTTGCCGATCTTGATGGGGCGGGCGACGAACTTGTTGCCCTCCTTGACGTAGACGACGAGTTTGCCTTCCTTTTCGAAGACAGCCTGGGCGGGGATGTGGACGGCGTTGGGGATCTTTTCGACGATGATTTCGACGTCGGCGAGGAGGCCGGGCCGGAGGAGGACGTCGAGGTTGGAGTCCTGATCGGGCGGGGGCGGGAGTTTGGCGTTCTTCAGGTCGGCATCGGTGAAGCGGCCGTTGCCGCCGCCCATGCCGAAGCCACCCATGCCGGGGAAGCCGCCGCCGGGGCCTCCGCCGTTGCCATCACCGCGACGGCGGCGGCCTTCGCCACCGGCCTGCGCGGTTTCGGGCTTGGAGGGATCGGGCTTGGCGCCGGCCGGGCGGGCGGCGCCGGGCGCGCGGCCCATCTTGGACTGGACTTCCTGAATGATCTTGGTCCGTTCTTCGGCGCTGAGGTCCTGCATGGAGCGGCCCTTGAGGGCGGCCTGCATAAGCTCGCGCATCTTGGTGCGGTCTTCGGAGGAGAGGCTGGCGAACGCGCCGCCCATGCCGCCGCCGGGAGCGCCGGAGCCGCCGGCGAAGGTCATGCGGCGACCGCCGCCTTCCCCGCCCTGGCCGCCGGACGGATCGCCGCCGGGACCACCCTGCATGCCGCCACCCATACCGCCGGGCATGCCGCCGCCCATGCCACCCATGCCGCCCATACCGGGAATGCCGGGCAGGCCGCCGCCCATGGCCATGGAGGTGACCGGGGGCTTCTTGCGGTTGGCTTCGGCGGTGGCGAGGATGCGCTGGATCTGGTCGGGCTTGGCGCCGAGCTTGGTGAGCAGTTCCTGCATGTCGATGGAGAAGACGACGTCGAACTTCTTGGCCGGGTCAGAGGACATGACGTTGGCCGAGGCAGTGGAGGACATCGTCTTGATGCGGCCGCGGAACTTCTCGTTCGGCACGGCGTCGAGCGCGAGGATGACTTCCTGGTTTTCGTTGAGGTTGGCGCGGTCGAGTTCGCCGACGCGGGCGACGACTTCGAGTTCGGAGAGGTCGAGGATGTCGGCGATGGGCATGCCGGGCTGGACCTGGTCGCCTTCGCGGATGTCGGGGACGTCGAAGCCGAAGCCCATGCGGGAGGTGGAGTTCTGGCGGACGGCGACGAGGCCGGACATGGGGGCGAGCACCTTCACCTGATTGAGGCGGGACTTGGCGCGGGCCATTTCGAGGAGCGCCTTCTGCTTGCGTTCGCGGAGCACGGCGAGTTCGGCTTCGGCCTGTTCCTGGCGGGACTTGATGTCGCTCTGGAGCTGGACGAGGCGGCGCTTGGCTTCCTCGAGGTTGAGCTGGTTCTTCTTCTGGTCGATGGGGGAGAGCAGTTCGTTGCGCTTGACTTCGAGTTCGGCGCGGCGGACGGAGTAGCGGGCGCGGAGGAGTTCGACCTGGTCCTGATTGTTGCGGATGGCGAGGTCGGCTTCCGACTTCTTGTACTGCTCGTCGATCTGGTCGATTTCGAGCTGCTTTTCTTCGACCGAGGAGACGAGTTCGGCGTCGTCGAACTCGATGACGAGGTCCTTTTCACGGGCGAAGGCGCCGATTTCGGCGAGCTTGGTGACCTGGACGGTACCGAAGAGGTTGGGGGCGGTGAGCGTGGCGGAGCGGACGGCGCGGAGTTCGCCGCGGGCGAAGGTGCGGACGACGATGTCGCCCTTGCGGACGCTGGCGGTGGCGATCTGCTGCTGGCGCTGGGCCGTGAGGTTGGGGATGTAGGTGTAGGCGGCGTAGGCGGCGCCGACGATGATGCTCAGGATGACCAGGCGGATGATGATCTTTTTCATGCGGATACCTACAGCTTCTTGGCGCGCTTGGCCACTTCGTTGGGATCTTCCATCGCGATCACTTCGCCGGCCTTGAGGCCCTTGGTGACGACGATGTCGGTGTCGTTGCGCTTGCCGACTTCGATCTGGCGGATTTCAAAGCCCTCGCCCTTCTGGACCCAGACGGCGGGCTTGCCCTTGCTCATGAAGCTGGCGCGGGCGGGGATGAGGAGGGAGTTGGGAGCGCTTTCGATGATGATTTCCGAGCTGCAGCTCATGCCGGGGCGGAGGCGGCTATCGACCTTGGCGAGCGTGGCGCGGGCCGGGAATGTCTTTTCCGTCAGGCCCATGCCCTTGAAGATCACGGCGGCGATGGGGCTGATCCAGTCGAGGGTGGCGGCGAATTCGACTTCCGGGATGGCGTCGACGCGGACGCGGAGCGTCTGGCCGAGCTGGAGCTTGCCGCGGTCGACCTCGTCGAGTTTCAGTTCGACGCGCATCTGGGAGAGGTCGGGGATTTCGGCGATGGCGGCGCCGGTCCAGGCGCGGTCGCCTTCTTTGAACGGCGGCGGGGTGGAGCCGAACGAGCCGGCGGTGCGGGTGTTGGGCAGAATGTTGATGATACCGTCGATGGGGGCGACGATCTTCATGCGCGACAGGTAGCCCTTGGCGCGTTCGACGTCGCGGACGGTTTTGTCCTTCTTGCTGTCGAGGCGGTCGAGGTCGGCCTGCTGGGTG
>CAYMTH010000227.1:0-229 GCA_964393235.1 uncultured Solibacteraceae bacterium
TCCACCACCCGCCGCTTCGGCGGCACCGGCCTCGGCCTCGCCATCTCCCACCGCCTCGTCGAAACATTCGGCGGCCGCATCTGGGCCCAAAGCGTCGAAGGCGCCGGCTCCACCTTCCACTTCACCATCCCCCTCACCGGCGAACAGCCCACCCCCACACCCCCCCCGCCCCCCCACCCCCCGCCCACTCTCCTCCTGCCCCCCGATCCGGACGCCGCCCCCGCCCCCC
>CAYMTH010000227.1:239-4740 GCA_964393235.1 uncultured Solibacteraceae bacterium
CTTTGTCGCCGCGCCCGGCTCCGCCACCGCCCCGTTCCCTTCCGTCGACGCCCTCCGCGCCGCCAATCCCGCGCTCCGCCTCGTCGAGGTCGCCACCCATCCCTGCCCCCGCCACTCCGCCTCCGGCCTCTCCTTCCCCCTCCGCTCCTCCGCCCTCCGCCAACTCCTCGGCCACTGCGAACCCGCCCCCGCCCCCGTCATCCCCACCGACAGCCTAGCCCACCGGCTCCCGCTCGCCATCCTCGTCGTCGAAGACACGCAGGTCAACCAACACGTCATCCTCCGCATGCTCCAGAACCTCGGGTATCACGCCGACCTCGCCGAAAACGGCCTACGCGCCCTCGACGCCCTCTCCCGCCGCCCCTACGATCTCGTCTTCATGGACATCCACATGCCCGAACTCGATGGAATCGAAACCACCCGCCGCGCCCTCGCCGCCTCGCCCCATCCCCACCAACCCGTCTTCGTCGCCCTGACCGCCAGCGCCTTTGACGAAAACCGCGCCGCATGCCTCGCCGCCGGCATGTCCGGCTTCCTCACCAAACCCGTCCGCACCGCCGAACTGGCCGCAGCCATCCGCAACGTCCCGGCCTGGAAGCTCAGTTCCTACCGCCCCACCTCTACCCCGAACACATAAGTCTCCCCGAACATATTGGAGCGGAAGATAACCCACCTCCCATCCGGCGAGAACCTCACGTTCGGCTCCAACCGGTAATCATGCTTCCCCATATTGACTAACCTCTCCGCCCGCAACACCCCCGTCTGCACCAACCCCGCTCCCCCCACCCCCTCGTCCTTCCGGCCCTCCGCCCGGAACAGATAAATCCACCGCCCGTCCTTCGCCTTCGCCACCTGCCCCGGATCCCCCCCATCCCCGGCAATCAACCGCCCGTCCCGCGAAACGTTGAAGTGAATCGACCACTCGTCCCGCTGCAGGTGATACCACCGCCGCGCCCCCGTCCCCACTTCATACCGCGCCAGCCAGAAATCCTCCCCCCGCGGCGTCTGCAGGTCGTACCAGATCGCCTTCCCGTCCGTACTCCAGAACTCGTGCCCCCAGATCTCCATCGCCATCGTCCGCGTATGGATCTTCGTCAACCCCGTCCCGTCCGTCCGGATCGTCCACAACCGGTCCACCTTGTGCCACGGCCCCTCATGACAAAACATCAGCAGCCCCGGGTCCGCCGGCGAAAACAGCAGGTGGTTCAACCAGTCGTTGGCCCGGTGAATCGCCCGCACTTCCCCCGTGTCCACCCGCATCGTGAACATCGCCATCGGCAGCCGCGCCGCCCACCGCTGCTCCATCATCTGCCCCTTGTTCCGCGGCTGTTCCAGCGCATGACCCTGCGCCGCCGTCGTGTACGGCCGCGCCCCGCCGTCCGCCTCCAGATACGTGCCCCCCAGCAGCGTCTCGTCCGCGTTCACCGTCGCAATCGAGCCCCGCGCCGGCAACTCTCCGATCTTCTTCGACTCCCCCGTCCCCGTATCCGTCCACCACGCCGCCCCGTCCCGCACATAGTAACCCCGCCCCGTCCGCCGCCCCGCGTCGATCAGCCGCACCCGCCCCGCCACCACCACCCGCGCCTTCCGCGTCTCCAGGTCCAGCACATGGATCCCCGCCGGCGACGTATACACCAGCCCCTTCCCGTCGGCCGTATACCCGTTCTGGTTGAAGTACAAACTCGCCGACCCCGGCTCCTCCGTCAACCGCACCACCCGGTGCCCCGTATCCGGATCCACCCACTCCTTCGGCGGCTGCGCCATCGCCGCCATCCCGAAAACCAGCCACGCAAGTCGCATTTCCCTACTCCAGAATGACCACTTCATACTCCGCCAGCGCCGGCACCTGAAACTGCGTATACTCCCCCGCCTGCCGCACCGGCACGTCCTTCGCGTCCAGCGAATAGGCTTTCGTGAACTTCCCCAGCAGATCCACGTTCACGTTCCGCATCGGCACCGGCTCGTGCCACGCCGTGCTCGAATGTCCCGACAGGTTCACAAAATGCACCAGCGTCCGCTTCAGCGCCGGCTGCCGCATCACCGTGATCTCGACCAGCGGATGCGCGTTCGTCACCACCTGCCGCTTCGGTTGAAACCGCCCCAGCAGGTCCGCCAGCAGCATCCGGTGCGCCGGCGAACTGTGCCGGTGATACAGCGCCCCCACCTCCCACGGCACGAACGCCACGTTGTCGGAGAGAATCAACCCCGGCACCTGCGTCTCCACGGCGTCGGAAAACACCAGTTCCGGCGGCCCGTACATCGACGGCGGAATAAACGTCAGCGCCGCCTTCTCCCGCGGCGGATACTGCAGCAGCGGCCCGTCCAGAAACAGCAGATTCGTGTCCTTCAACGACGGCAGCAGCGCCCGGTCGTGAATCCGGAAATCGGCCGACCGCGTCTCCGTCCGCACCCGCAAAGGCTTCACCCCCAGGTCCACCTCCGGCGCCACCGCCCCCGTCGCGACAACCTTCATACCCGCCAGTTGCTTCGGAATCCCCGCCGCCGTAACCACGACGTCGAACTCCCGCTTCCCCACCCAGTCGAAGTTATCGGAAACCGCGAACGGAATGTGTAACTCCGATAACATCCGGAACAGCCCCATGTAATTCGCCCCGCGCCCGCCCACCAACATCACCCGCGCCGCCGACTCCTGTCCCACATAAAACGCCGACCGCCTCCGGTGCACCGCGAACACCGCCTTCGCCGCCGCCAGCCCGGCGCGGTCCTCCTGGTCCAGCGTCCCCAGCGCCACGAACGCCGGCCCCGCCCCGTGCGCCATGTTCTGGTACAGCCGCGTCTGGATCTCCGCCGGCGGCACCGTCGTCAGCCGGTACGGAATATCGACGAACCCGATGCACAGGTTGAACGCCATCTTGCCCGGCTGCGAGTTCCGCGCCCGGTTGACGTTATCGCTCGCCGAGTAGGGCCACAGCGGCAGCGGCCGGTCGACGGCCGTATTGGACTCCGACATAATCCCGTCCACGTGGTCCTGCAGATAGGTCCAGAACGCCGCCCCGGGCCGCTTCGAGTGAATCAACGATCCAATCGCCGCCGCCACCTCGTTCTTTCCCCGCGCGATCTGCGCCGCGTGCGCGGTCCCGTCGGCCTCGCGGTTCTTGCACTCCGCGCAATGACAATTGCCCGTCGGCTTCCCCGAGTAATCCGTGGACGGATTCCCGAACATATTGAAGAACAGCCCGTCGACCTCGTACCGTTCCAGCGCCTCGGTCAGAATCTTCATCGCGTGGTCGCGATAATACCCGCCGTTGATACAAGTCGAATAGAGGCCGTTGTAAATCACCGGCGTCCCGTCGGCCCGTTGAAAGAACCACTCCGGATGGGCGTCGAAAACAGGCTTCTGGGCTTTGCTCAAATCGAACCGCCCAATGACGCGAATCCGCCGCATCTTGGCGAGCCGCAGCACCTCCCCGAACATATCGGCGCCCGGCTTCGCGCCCCGGCTGACGATATGGAGCGGCACCTGGGTCGGGTAGTGCGCGACGATCCCGCCCATCCCGATCAGCAGCGCATTCGCGTTCAACGCCTCGACCTGTCCGATGAGCCGTTCCGCATCGAGCCCCGTATCGGTCTCGCGCAGATTCGTCTGCACCAGCCGCACCGGCTCCTCCATCCACCACTTCCCGGGAGCCCCCTGGGCCGCCGCCACCAGCGGGCTCAAAGCAAAAGTGCGTCGAGTCATCGGCCCCCATTATCTCCCGGTGCCGTGTTACCGCCAAACCCTGATCCTTGAGTTCCCTGACTCTCCGGATTTCCCCGACACTCCGTCCCCCATTTACACATTCACCCCAATCTCCGCCGCCGCCGACTCATTCCCCGCCGTATCCCGCGCAACAGCCGAAATCCGGTGTCCCCCACCCGCCAGCGCCCCCGCGTCGATCGTCGTCGCGTACGGCCCCGCGCCCGCCACATTCGCGACCTCCACTCCATCCACCCGTATCACCACCCCCCCCGCCGTGATCCCCGCCCCCGGCCGCACCGTCACCGTCACCTGCACCGCCGGCCCCGCAATCGTTGCCCCATCGCCCGGCGCCGTGATCGTCGCCGCGGGCAACTCATTCTCCACGCGCACCCGGATATCCCCACTCCCCGTCCCGCCATCGCTGTCGGTCGCCGTCGCCGCGAGTGCATACTCCCCGTTCTTCTTCCCCGTCGTATCCACGGTCGCCCGGAACGGTGCGACACTTACCGCGCCCCCGGCCGCCGCCCCGTCAAACGTAAACCGCACCTCCGCGATCGTCAACCCCGTGTCCGCCGTCGCCGTCGCCGTCACCGCCGCCGCGCTGCCCGACAGCGGCCCCGGATCCGCCACCGTCACCACCGGCGCCTTCGCCGGCGGCGCGCAGACGGTCGTCTTCTTCCCCGACGTGCTCTTCACCGCCACGTCGACCTTCGCAATATCGTAATCCCCCGCCCCGGCCGCGCAGTAATCCCCCCCCCCCACCCTGAACCGGAAATCCCCCCCCGCTTTCGAATAAAACGG
>CAYMTH010000227.1:4750-7736 GCA_964393235.1 uncultured Solibacteraceae bacterium
TCCGTACTCTCGTAGTAAACGACCTCGTGCCCCACCGGATCCCCGCTCTCATCGACCAACCGCACCACGAACGCCGGCTCGGCGTCCTCCCACCCCCGGTTGTGATACGCGCAGATCTTCGCCCGACCCGCGTCGGCGAAGTAATCGTTCAGGAAAACAGCCGCATCCTCTTCCCAGTTCAAATCCGCTTCCGCCAGCGGCTTGTAATCGTCCAACGTCGCCACCGCGGCCATAAACCGCTCCGGATCATGTTTCGGGCTCTTCAGAAGGTCCCAGCGGATCTCCCCGAACTCATGACCCAGCGCCTTTTCCACCGTTCGCACATACGCCGCCGCGTGCGGCAACAGCCAGGAACACAACAGCCGCAGCACCTTCGGCCGCCGTGGCTCCGGACACTCCCGCAGCTTCGTCGGATCCTTGTGCGCCCCGTAAAACGTCGAAAACCGCTGCCACAACATCTGAATGCCCGCCGGCCCGAACTGCACGTTCGTCGATCCCGTCTCGTTTTCCTTCCCCTGCTCTCCGTTCCGGAAGTTGTAACGCAATACCGGCAGCGCCGCCGTGCTCAAATCCGCGTGCTCGTCCCGGCCCATCGGACACGCCCGGTCCTCCCCGAACAAGGCCCACATCACCTGCCGCGCCACCAGCGCGTCGGCCACGTCGCGAATCACGATCCGCGACGGCTCGGCCGGCTTCCCCCCGGTCGAAAACTCGATCAGGTAGTTCTGCACGTTCGGATTGGCGTGCTGCATCCCGTACTGCACCAGAAACAGCGCCTTCGCCCGCCCCACCGCCTCCGCCCAGTTCCGCTGCCAGAACCCGCACCACGCCGGATCGTCGATGTGGCTGAACTCCGCCGCCAGCGTCTTCCCGTCCGGAGCGATAAACGGAATGCTCAACGGCGGAATGTACGTCTTCGCCGGAGTCAGCACCGTCAGGTCCCGCAGCGCCACCCCGTCCACACCCGTCTTCTCCATCCCCGGCGCCGTTCGCCGCTCCAGCGCCATGAACACCTCGGTCTGAATCAGGATGTCCCGCCGGGCCCCCCCCTTCGACGCCACCAGCCGCTCCATCGCCTGAATCGTGTCGCTCCGCATGCACCCGACAAACCACTCATCGTCCTTGCCGATCACGTCCTTGTTCGCCGACGCCTGTTTCTCGAACCCGACAAAACACACGCCCGTCTTGATCGAAAACGTCGACGCCGTCCGGGTGCTCAGCCGGAACTGCTGCCCCCCGCTGACGTCATTCTTGAAGTCCGTATTCGCGTAAATCTCCGCGCTGTCGGACTTGTTCTTGAACTTGTCCCGCTCCGTAGACGCCGTCCCAAACGGCCAGTCCTCCCATTGGGTCCCGGGCCACTCCTCGCCCGCCGCCTTCACCCGCTTCAGCGTACCGACGCAACTCCGCGACGCCGTCCGCCAGAAATCCCACGTCTCCCTCAACTGAATCAACGGAATCGTATGCTTCAACTGCCCCGAATCGCTCTGTGCGATCGGCGTCGTCCCCAGCGCGTTCGACGATTCGTCGTTGTCCCAATAGTTGTACGGCAGCACCATGAACCGCGGCAGATGAATCCGCAACCCCGCCCGCGAGCCCCACAACTCCTCCCCGCTCTCGGCCAGCAAACCAGGCAGCGTCACCGCCGGCGCGTCCTTCGCCGTCCCCGTCTTCCGGTACGGCGCCGTCTTCCCCGCCAGCTCGGTGAGGTCCGGCTCCCGCTTCCACCACCAGCTTCCCGTCGATAGCTGCTTCACCTCGTCTAACGTATGGTCCGGAAAAAACGCCTCCGCGATCGCCTCTGTCGATCCGCCCGGCATCGCATCCCGCACCCACACCTGCATATCGTCCACGTCCGCCGCGTACAGCCCCATCGCCCGCTTCTGGTTCGTCTTCCGGAACTTCGGCTTGTTCAACACCGTCTCGTAAGTCAGCCAGTCGAACCCGGCGTTCTCGTACACCGGCCCCACCGTCCCTTCGAGCGTCCGTTCCTTGTCCACCGACCACACAATCCGGGTGCCATTCAACAGCACCAGCGTATGCTTCTTCCCCCCCACCGCCGGCATTGTCTTTTCCACCACGTCGCCCGGGTTCCCCTGCATCCACGTCAGCGCCTCCGCCGCCGCGGTCGCCCGCCCGATGCCCGATTTCACCGCGAAATAGTCGCATAGCGGATCCGGACCGTTGTCCACCGCGCCCTTCATCAGTTTCCCCAACAGTGCCGGATCCATGTCGCTCCTAAACCGGGTCCCCGGTCAATTCCTTCAGCTTCTCGATCGTCGTCGCCCCGGCCACGCCGTCGGCCGGCTCAATGCCGTAACTGCTCTGAAACCGCGTCAGCGCCTCTGCCAGGCTCGGCGGCGCCCCGTCCGGCAGCACTGCCCAGAACCCCAGATTCTCCAGCCGGTCCTGCTGCCCCTCCGCCGTCGTCGCCGGCCGCAGATACCCCAGCTTCACCTTGTACTTCCGCTCTTTCAAATACAGGTAGTTCGATAGCTGCCCCCGCGTGTAAGTCACCGTGATCACCGCCTCCTTCACTGTCTTCCCCTCACCTGCCACTCCCTTGCCCTCTGACGCGGGCGTGGCGGGGGCAATAATGTGCTTGTCAGACTCTTTAGCTTCTTTGGCTTTGGCCGACTCTTCGGCTGCCTTTTCATACTGCGCCGTGGCAGCCTTGAGGAGGCGCGTGCGCTGTTCCTCGTCCTGGTTCTTCATGGCGTCGGCCAACACCTTGTCTGCCACTGCCTTGTCTGTCGCCGCCTCGGCCTCCTCGCGCTTCTGCTGAGCAAGGGCCTTGTCGACCTTGATCTCCTGCGTCTTGAGTGCCTTATCTGAGGCCTCCGTCGCCCGCACCGCAGCCTTCGCGCCTGCCAAGGCGGCGCAGCGGAGCCTCGTCGAGTCGATGGCACGGCACCTTTGGCCGCAGCGCGTCCACGTCGCCCTGATCATCGTCGATGGCGTGGTCGACCTGCCGAAAACACGTGCG
>CAYMTH010000228.1:0-7720 GCA_964393235.1 uncultured Solibacteraceae bacterium
CACGCCCTTCCCCTCCGCCGCCAGCCGGTACATCGTCTCCGCGTCGCCCTTCACGGCCGGCAGGTACGACTCCCGCCGCAGGCTCGCCACGTCGAGCGACACCAGCATCACCGGATTGCCCTCGTGCAGCACGCGCGCGTTCCGCACCACCTGGATGTGCCGCACCCCCGGCACCGTCCGCACCTCTTCCGCGAAAGAGGCCGGGAACCGGAAGCTCCGGTCCGTGATGTTCTGCGTCGGCGTCAGGAACATGTCCGGGTTCAGCGCGATCCGCATCCACTCGTTGATCGAGTCATAACTCGCCCGCGCCATCCCGCCCAGCGAAATCACCAGCGCCACCGATAGCGCCAGCGCCGATACCGCCCCCGACGTCCGCCGCGGCGATTGAATCAGACTGTCCGCCGCCAGCGTCCCCTCCACCGGCCGCAGGAACTTCATCACCGGCCGGATCGCCTTGCTCAACCACAGCGCGATGGTGGGCACCAGCAGCAGCCCCGCGATGACCGTCAAAAAATAGCCCGTGTAAAAAATCACCCGGTTCTGCGCAAAGAACAGGCAGAAAAACACCACCACGAACAGCGCCGCCGCCAGCTGCCGCCGCACGCGGTTCTCGCCCGCCGTCAGCTGCTGATACTTGCCCTTCTGCAGCGCCTGCACCGGGTCCACCGATGCCGCCGACCGCGCCGGAATCCACGCCGCGATCAGGCTCGTCACCACGCCCATCCCCAGCGCGCCCAGCAGCAGCCGCGGATCGGAGCTCACCTCGTCCGCCTTCTGCGCCACGCCGTAAATCTCGCCCAGAAAATTCCCCAGCGACGCCGAGATCGCCCGCGCGATCCCCAGCCCGAACAGCAGTCCCGCCAGCGCCCCCGCCAGGCCCAGAATCGCGCTTTCCACCAGGAACAGCGCCTGAATCTGACCCCGCGTCGCGCCCAGCGCCCGCACGATTCCGATCTCGCTTCGCCGCTGCGTCACCGCGATCGCGAACGAGTTGTAGATGATGAACATGCCGATGAACAGCGCGAAAAGACTCGTGATGTTCGCCAGCATTCCGTAGACGCTCGACAGCGCCTCAAACTGCTTCCCGCGCGCCGACGGCGTCTCCACCTCGAACCCCGGCCCCAGCTCTTTGGCGAGTTCTTTCTGCAGGTCCGGCACCGCCACGCCCTCGGCCGCCGCCAGGTCGATCCGGTCGAACTTCCGCCCGCGCCCGAACACCTTTTGTGCCGCGTAAATGTCCATAATGGCGAGGTTCCCGCCGAACGCGCTCGTCAGCCCCGACGATTTCATGATGCCCCGCACCGTAAACGTGCGCGGCCCTTCCATCGATTCCAGCGTGATCTTCGAATTGATCGCCAGCCCGTTGGCCGCCGCGAACTCCCGCGTCACCATCAGCGAATCCGGCTGCGCAATGAACACCAGCGGGTCTTCGATCACCGTCTCGTCGCCCGCCTCCAGGTCGTACTCCCGCAGCGAACGGTCCCCCGTCATGTCCACCGCCAGCACCAGGATGTTCCCCTGCGACTTCAGGTTCAGGTTCACCACGGCCTCGATCACCGGCACCGCCACCCGCACCCCCGGATGGGCCTGCACCCGTTCCAGCACTTCCTCGTCGAAGCCCGATTCCCCCGCCGTCACCTGCAGCTGCGTCGCCCCCGCGATCCGGTCCACCGTCCGGTTGAACGCGCTCAGCACCGACTGGTTCGCCGTGTGCATACCCACGAACACCGCCACGCCCAGCACGATGCCCGCCATCGTCAACACCGTTCGCAGCATGTGCTTCCGCACGTACTGCCAGCTGATCAGCTTCAGCAGCCTCATGCTGTTTTATCCATCACGATATGGCCGTCCTTCAGCGCGATCTGTCGCGGGCAGCTCTCGGCCACGCCTTTATCGTGCGTCACGATCAGCACCGTCGCGCCCAGCCGCTCGTGCAGTTCCCGGATCAGCGCCAGAATGTCCACGCCCGTGTGCGAGTCCAGATTCCCGGTCGGTTCGTCCGCCAGCAGAATCGGCGGATAAACAGACAGAGCCCGCGCGATCGCCACCCGCTGCCGCTCGCCGCCGCTCAGCTCTTCCGGCAGATGGTCCATGCGCTTCCCCAGCTTCACCAGGTCCAGCAGCTCCCGCGCCCGGTCGTTGATCTTCCCCGACGGCCATCCGCGCAGGTGCAGCGGCAGCGAGACGTTCTCCAGGCACGACAGCGTCGGCAGCAGGTTGAAGAACTGGAAGATGAAGCCGATCTTGTCCCGCCGGATCTTCGTCAGCTCGTCGTCGGAAATACCCGAAAGCAGCGTCCCGTCGATTCGGATCTCTCCCTCGCTCGCCCGGTCCAGCCCGCCGATCAGGTTCAGCAGTGTCGACTTCCCCGACCCCGACGGCCCCACCAGCGAGACCATCTCGCCCTTCTTAATCTCCAAATCGACCGAATCAAGGGCGATCACCTGGCGCTTGCCTTCAAATCGCTTGGAAACTCCGCGTAACGAAATCATGTCGTGAGAACAGTGTCCCTTTTCATGATGTCACGCGGGGACAATCGGCCTTTTATTTCATAATGGAGGGGAATTATGTTCTTCCAGCAGGACATCCTGTTCGCCCGTCTCCAGATGGCCGGGGCTGTCCTCGCCGTGTTCGGCATTGCGCTTCTCGTCCGCCGCTGGCTGCTGAAACGCCTGGAGCGCCAGCCCAATACCATCGCCGGCGCCATCCGCGAGGACTTGGGCACCCCGTCGTTCCTCTGGTGCGTCGTCATCGCGGCCGACGTCCTGCTCGGCGTCGCCGAGTTCCCCGCCCGCGTCGAACGCGTCGGCCATAACCTCGTCGTCAGCTTTCTCATCCTCAGCCTGACCATGGTCGCCGCCAGCATCGTCATGCGCATGCTGCAGATCTACGGCGAAAAACATAACGTGCCCTTCGCCGTCGCCGGCCTCTCCCGCACGCTCACCCGCGTCCTCGTCTTCGGCATCGGCCTCTCCATCCTGCTCGCCTTCCTCGGCATCTCCATCACGCCCATCTGGACCGCCCTCGGCGTCGGCGGCCTCGCCGTAGCCCTCGCCCTGCAGGACACCCTCGCCAACCTGTTCGCCGGCGTGCACATTCTCATCGAACAGCCCATCGCCGTCGGCCAGTTCGTCCGCCTCAGCGCCGACGAGGAAGGCACCGTCATCGACATCGGCTGGCGCACCACGCGCCTCCTCACCGGCAACAACAGCACCGTCGTCATCCCCAACAAGACGATCACCTCGGTGAACCTGCTCAACTACTCCCTGCCCGCCCCCGAGGTCGGCGTCTGGGTCCCGGTCCTCGTCGGCCTCGAGGCCGACATCGCAAAGGTGGAGCGCATCGCCCTCGAAGCCGCCCGCACCGCCGAGGGCGTCCTCCCCGAGCCGCCGCCCATCCTCCTCGCCGACCCCGGCATGACCCCCACCCACCTGCAGTACCGCCTCGTCTTCCGCGTCCCCGCGCAAACGCAGGGCGGCGGCATCCGCACCCAGGTGGTCAATAAAATGCTCGCCGGATTCCGCAAAGAGGGAATCCCGCTGCCCGAAATCCGGCCGCGCTAAACGCCTACTGGACCGGCCCGCCGGCCGCCTGCGGATCGATGTGGATCTCCCCGAACGCCGCCTCGTACTGCGCGATGTTCTGCTGCAGGACATTCGACAGCGCCTTGGCCTGCTGCGGACTCAGGTACACGCCCTGAAAGTTCTGGATGTTCACCACGTCCGGCGCGTTCTGCGACACCAGCCCGAACATCAGAAAGAAGTCCCAAAGATTGGCCCGCACCTGCACGCTGTTGGCGTAGCCTTCGCGGTAGTCGGGGCCGTTGACCAGATGAATTTTAGGAGCGGGATTCGGGTTCACAACGAAAAAGGAGCGCATGCGCGCTCCCGTCTCTTTCTTTATGATGGCTACGGACAGATCAGATGGATGGCGGGGACGACGGGGCTCGAACCCGCGACCTCCGACGTGACAGGCCGGCGCTCTAACCGACTGAGCTACGTCCCCGTCCGAACTACGTCCGTTCTTAGAGAATAGCACAGATCCCCCCGGAAACAAATCGGCCCGTGGGAGAATCGAGAGAAGCGATGCGATTTTTTCTCCTTTTCCTACCTATCCTCCTCGCCTCCTGCGGGCAGAAACCGGCCGAAACCGCCAAAGAAAAGGCGAAAGAATCGCCCCGCCTGCCCAAGATCACCCACTTCTACGCCAACGCCGCCGCCGTGCCCAAGGGCGGCTCCGTCACCCTCTGCTACGGCACCGAAGACGTCGATTCCGTCACCCTCACCCCCTCCGCCGAATCCGGCCTGCGCCCCTCTTTCAACCGCTGTGTCTCCGAAATCGTGCAAAAAGACACTGTTTTCACCCTGAAAGTACGCGGTTCCGGAGGCGAAACGGAGGCGAAAGTGACGGTCAAAATCGGCGCCCCCACCCCCTCCGACGCCGGCGAACGCATGATGATCGACAGCTTTGTCGTCGTCGGAAACACCCCCGTCGCCCCTGGCGCCCCGGTCCAACTTTGCTACACGACGCACGGCGCTACCTCCGTTTCCGTCCTTCCCGCCGCCGGCGCCCCGCTGCAACCCGGCAAGAATCAATGCTTTACCGTCCACCCGCCCCGGTCCACCAACTACGTGCTCACCGCGAAGGCCGCCGACGGCGCCGTCGACCGCATGCAGGTCGCGGTGCCTGTACACTAGCCTCCGAATCGGATATAACAAGGGGCACTATGACTGAATCGCGACGGAAATTCCTGCAAGGCGGCGCGACCGCCGCCGCGCTGGCGAACGAGGTGCTGGCGCAGACTTCGACGGCATCGGCGACGGGCCTGCCCACGCGCGTGCTCGGGCGCACGGGCCAGCGGGTCTCGATCCTGTGCCTGGGCGGATGGCACATCGGATCGGTGAAGGACGACAACGAAGCGATCCGGATCATGCACGCCGCGATCGACGAGGGGATGACGTTCTTCGATAACGCCTGGGACTATCACAACGGGCATTCGGAAGAGGTCATGGGCAAGGCGCTCGCCGGGGGCAAGCGCCAGAAGGTCTTCCTGATGACGAAGAACTGCGAGCGGGACTACGCCGGGTCGATGAAGAATCTCGACGACTCGCTGCGCCGGCTGCAGACGGACCACCTCGATCTCTGGCAGTTCCACGAGATGGTCTACGACAACGACCCGGACTGGGTGTTCGAGAAGGGCGGGCTGAAGGCCGCGCTCGAGGCGAAAAAAGCCGGCAAGGTCCGCTATATCGGGTTTACCGGGCACAAAGACCCGCGGATCCACCTGAAGATGCTGGGCAAGCCGTTTGACTGGGATTCGGCGCAGATGCCGATCAACCTGCTCGACCGGTTCTACCGCAGCTTCCAGCAGGAAGTGGTGCCGGTGTGCCTGAAGAAGAACGTCGGGGTGATCGGGATGAAGGGGCTGGCCGGGGGCGCGACGGAGGGCCGGCTGATCGAGAAGCTCGGGATGCGCGCCGAGGATTGTTACCGCTACTGCCTGAGCCTGCCGGTGACGACACAGGTGGTCGGCATCACGACGATGGCGCAGTTGAAGACCGACATCGCGCTGGCGCGGAACTTCAAGCCGCTGAGCCCGGCCGAGCAGAACGCGCTGCTCTCGAAGGTGAAGGAACAGGCCACCGACGGGCGCCACGAGCTGTTCAAGTCCGCCAAGACCTACGACGGCCCGCACCACCGGAAGCAGCATGGGTTCGACCTTGATTAGGCCGCTGCTGCTGCTGCTCGCCGCGCCGCTGTTTGCCCAGGAGGAGGGGTTTCGCCCGCTCTTCGACGGCAAGACGCTCGACGGCTGGTTCGTCGTGAACAAGATGGGGCCGGGGTTCCTGGTGGAAGACGGCAAGATCGTCTGCCCGTTCGAGGGCGGGCAGAAGCTCATGACGGAGAAGGAGTACGCCAACTTCATCCTGCGGCTGGAGTACAAGATGCAGGCCGACGGCAACAACGGCATCGGGATCCGCGCGCCGCGCAACGGGCAGACCTCGGTGTACGGGATGGAGATCCAGATCCTGGACCAGACGGGGCCGAAGTACAAGCCGATGAAGCTGAAGCCGGAGCAGTACCACGGCTCGATCTACGACGTGTGGCCCGCGCGCACCGGCTTCCTGAAGCCGCCGGGGGAATGGAACACGCAGGAGATCAAGGCCGACGGGCGGCGGATCACGATCACGCTGAACGGCGTGGTGATCCTCGACGCCGACCTCGACAACGTGCGGGAGCCGGAGGTGCTGAAGAAGCATCCGGGGCTGCAGCGGAAGTCCGGGCACATCGCGCTGCTCGGGCACCAGGCGCACGTCGAGTTCCGGAATATCCGGATTAAAGAGCTGCCTTAACGGCCGCGCCCATCGGGTGGCCGGCGAGCGCCTCGGCGACGCTCGCGCGGTCCCCGGCGGGCCGGTTCTGGCTCACCTTCCACTTGCCTTCGAGGCGTTCCACCGGGATCTCGATGCCGGTGATGGCGTTGAGCAGTTTTTCGATGTATTCGGGCGGGGCGTCGGTCACCTTCCACGGTTCGGGGCGCGGGGCTTCGTGGCGTTCGGTGAGCGCCGTGACCACCGCGAGCAGTCGATCCCGGTCGCGGAAGGTGCGCAGCTTGCCGTGGGCGTGCACGGCGACGTAGTTCCAGGTGGGGACGACGCGCGGGTCCTCCGCCTTGCTCGCGTACCAGCCGGGGGAGATGTAGTGTTCGGGCCCCTGGAAGATGGCGACGACGGGCGCGCCGTCGAGGTCCGCGAGCGGGTTGGCCCGGGCGACGTGGCCGAGCAGGAAGCCGTCGCGAACCAGCAGCGGCACGTGGGTGGCCTCAAGCCCGGCGGGCGTTGCCGCCACCAGCGCCGCCAGCGGATACTGTTCCATACAAGCCTGCAGAACCTCCGGTCGCTCCTCGCGAAAGTGCGGCGGTGTGTACATGCTACGAGTCTACTCTGGAGATACCGATGCGCCTCGCTCTGCTCGCCGCCATCCTGCCGCTTGCCGCCCAGCCGGGCGCGTTCCGCGACGGCTTCGAGACGGAGACGGGGTGGTTTCTGTTCGAAGAGGTCGTCGGGGGAAACCGGTGTTACGGCGAGGGGATCGGCACCATGACGGCAACGCCGGAGCGGGCGTGGGCGGGCGCGCGCAGCCTGCGGCTGTGGGCCAATGAAAAGAAGACCCTGAAGGCCAATCACCTGATCGCGGTGAAGCGCCTGGACGACCGGGGCCGCGTCGGGCGGTGGACCTATACGGCGCACGTCTACGTGGCGCCCTCGCCGCGCGGCTACCAGACCGGGCCGGAGATCTCCATTCAGAACACCCGGAAGTCCGCGGCCGGCGCGTTTCTGACGCATACGGCGGCGGTGCAGTTCCACGCCAATCAGAACCGGACACGGTCGTGGATGGTGTGGGCGAAGAACGCGCAGGGCGAGGCGGGGTGGCTGCCGGCGTTCGATTTCGAGATCGAACAGGGGACGTGGTACCGGCTGTCGCTCGAGGCCGACTTCGACGCCAACCGGTACGGCTGGCTGACGCTGGAGGGGCCGGACGGCGCGCGGCACTTCGACCTGACCGGTTACGAGATGGCTCCGCAGAAGAAGCACGACGAAGAGGCGCTGGCGATCACGCTGGAGGCCGAGAACTTGTGGAACGAATGCGGGCGGACGGGGATGTCCGAACAGCGGGTTTACTACGACGAAGTGAGCTTTGTCCCGACGCCGCGGCCGGC
>CAYMTH010000229.1:0-7719 GCA_964393235.1 uncultured Solibacteraceae bacterium
GCCGTAGCGGGGGGAGGCGAGCAGACGGTCGACGACGCGTTCGTAGGCGTCGGGGCGGGTGTCGGCGACGAAGGCGTCGACCTCGGCGGGCGTGGGCGGCAGGCCGGTGAGGTCGAGCGAGACGCGGCGGAGCAGGCGCGCGCGGTCGGCTTCGGGGGCGGGGCGCAGGCCCTCGCGGGCGAGGCGTTCGCGGACGAAGCCGTCGATGGATCCGCCGGGGCGCGCGCGGGGCGGGACGAAAGCCCAGTGGGACTGCCACTCGGCGCCCTGGTCGATCCAGCGGGCGAGCAGCGCGGTCTCGGCGGGGGTGAGCCGTTTGTGGCCGAGGTGGGCGGGGGGCATGCGGAGCGCGTCGTTGGCGTGGCCGATGCGCTTGATGATTTCGCTGGCGGCGGCGTTGCCGGGGAGGATCGGGGTACGGCGGCCGCGGGGCTTTTTGGCGTCGGCTTCGAGGTCGAGGCGGAGGCCGGCTTTACGGTTGGCCTCGTCGGGGCCGTGGCAGGCGAAGCAGCGGTCGGAGAGCAGGGGGCGGACCTGGCGCGCGAAGTCGACCTTCTGGGCGCAAAGGGAGGCGGCGGCGAAGAGCAGCGGGGCAAGGCGGACGGGGATCGTCACAGAGGCAATTCTATACGGCGGCTGCGGTAGACTGGCGCAAGGTCTCTGCGATGCTCTCCCGCCGCGCCTTTCTCGGATCGTTCGCCGCTTCACTCGCCGGGGCCGAGCGGCGGCCGAATTTCGTTGTCATCACCTGCGACGACATGGGCTACGCCGACATCGAGCCGTACCGCGCGGAGATCGGCTATACGCCGCATCTGGCGCGGATGGCGCGGGAGGGGCTGCGGTTCACTTCGTGGTACGCGGCGCCGAACTGTTCGCCGTCGCGGGCGTCGCTGCTAACGGGCTGCTACCCGAAGCGGGTGGGGCTGTCGGCCGGTTCGTGGCACGCGGTGCTGATGCCGGGCGACTGGCACGGGTTGAACCCGCAGGAATGGAACGTGGCGAAGGCGCTGCGCGCGCGCGGCTACGCGACTGGCTGCGTGGGCAAATGGCACCTGGGCGACCAGCCGGAGTTTCTGCCGACGCGCCAGGGGTTCGACTCCTATTACGGGCTGCCGTATTCGAACGACATGCGGCCGACGCCGAAGCCGCAGGGGCCGCAGGAGTATCCGCATCCGCCGCTGCCGCTGCTGCGGAACGAGACGCTGGTGCGGGAAGTGACCGACCAGGACTTCCTGACGGCCGACTTCACGCGGGAGGCGGTCGAGTTCATCGAGCGGAACCGGCGGCGGCCGTTCTTCCTTTACCTGCCGCATTCGATGGTGCACGCACCGCTGGCGTCGGGGAAGGAGTGGCGGGGGCGGTCGGGGAAGGGGTTGTACGAGGATTCGGTCGCGGAGATCGACGGGAGCGTGGGGCGGATTCTGGAAACGCTCGAGCGGCTGGGGCTCAAGGAGAACACGCTGGTGCTTTTCTTGAGCGACAACGGGGGAACGCCGCGGGCGGTGAACCGGCCGTTGCGCGGGGGGAAGGGGACGACGTGGGAGGGGGGCGTGCGGGTGCCGGCGATCGCGTGGTGGCCGGGGCGGATCGGGAAGGGGCGGGTGACGGACGAGATCGCTTCGAACATGGACCTGCTGCCGACGTTCACGCGGCTGGCGGGGGGCGAGTTGCCGCGGGGGCTCACGATTGACGGGCACGACCTGCGACCGGTGTTCGAGGACCGGGCGGGCGGGGCGCGGCGTTACGAGGAGTTCCGGTTCTACCACGCGAACAAGCTGTGGGCGGTGCGGGAAGGGAAGTGGAAGCTGCACGCGAGCGGGGAGCTTTACGACCTGGAGGCGGACATCGGGGAGTCGCGCGACGTGGCGGGGGAGAACCCGGCGGTGGTGGCGCGGTTGCGGGCGCGGCTGGAGGCGGCGCGGGCGGATCTGGGCGACGGGACGCACGAGGGGAAGAACGTGCGGATGATGGGCCGGGCGAAGGGGCCGCTGCGGTTCTGGATTCCGCGGCACGCCGGGAGCGGTTACCCGCCGCAGGCGCCGGTAAAGCGGGTTCCGGGCGCTCCCTACGGCGGGGAATAAACGATAGAGTGGAGCGATGAATCGCCGAAGCTTTTTGAACGCCCTGGCGGGCACTTCGCTGTTTTCGCGGCTGTCGGCCGCGCACAAGGGGAAGGTGAAGATCACCGATGTGAAGTGCATGATCGTCCGGGGGACGTGGGACTGGAACCTGGTGAAGATCGAGACGGACGCGGGGATTTCGGGGATCGGCGAGGCGTACTGGGGGCCGGGGGTGAAGGACATCATCGTCCGGCTGCTGAAGCAGCACATTGTCGGGGAAGACCCGTTGAACGTCGACAAGCTGTATCACAAGATGATCATGCTGACGGCGGGCGCGGGGTCGCAGAGCGGGGTGACGGTGACGGCGGCGAGTGGGATCGAGATCGCGCTGTGGGACCTGGCGGGGCGGTTGCTGGAGACGCCGAGCTGCAACCTGCTGGGAGGGCGGTTCCGGGACCGGGTGCGGTTTTACCGGACGCTGCAGGCGGTGGACAAGGTGGAGGATATGGGGGCGTGGCGGGCGCAGGTGCAGGAGGCGCGGGCGGAGAAGTTCGGCTGGACGGCGTTCAAGTTTCAGGGTGACGGGATTCCGCCGCGGGCGGATCCGGAGTACAAGGAACCGGGGCACGACCGGTACACGCGGGGGCTGACGAACCAGGACCTGCGGCGGATCGGGAAGGCGATGGCGACGGTGCGGCAGGAGTTGGGGCCGGACATCGACTTCGGCGTGGAGGCGCATTGGAAGTACGACGTGCGGGATGCGATCCGGATGGCGCAGGCGATCGAGGAGTCGAACCCGATGTGGCTGGAAGACCCGGTGCCGCCGGGGAACGCGGACGCGATGGCGCGGGTGACGCACGCGGTGAACGTGCCGATCTGCACGGGGGAGAACCTTTACACGCGGAACGAGTTCCGGCGGTTAATCGACCTGCAGGGGTGCGACATCGTGCACCTCGACATTCCGAAGTGCGGGGGGCTGCTCGAGTCGAAGCGGATTCACGACCTGGCGGAGAACTCGTTCATCGCGACGGCGGCGCACAACCCGGCGAGTCCGGTGGGGACGATCGCGTCGTGCCACGCGGCGGCGTCGATGCGGGATTTCCGGATCCACGAGCTGGCGAAGTACATCGACTGGTGGCAGGACCTAGTGATCCACGAGGGGCCGATCTTCCGCAACGGGTATTTCCATATTCAGGACAAGCCGGGGCTGGGGGTGGAGATCAACCCGGATGTGGCGAAGCAGCACCTGGCGCCCGGGGAGACGTGGTGGGGGTAGGGACGTTGGGTTTTGTTGGGTTATCCCAACATTTCGTCCTTTGTTATCAATCACTTTGGGGTTATCCCGTGAATTCCAGGCCCGGGCCTGTCCGTGTGCCCGGAAAATGCGAGAGGGGCGCGCCTGCTTGGGCAGGCGCGCCCCTTCCGATTTCATATTAACAGGGCTGTCAAGTAGGGGTACTGGTGCTATGGCGAGCGAACTGGATGACGACTTCGGAGAGTGGTGGCGACCGTCAAGGCGGGCCAGGTGAAGTGGGCGCGGGCACGCGGCATCGCGGTAGATGTGGACGGGTACTGCGCGCGGCTGGAGGACAATCTGTTCCAGCCGATGTCGGCGGGGTGCCGGGAGGCGTTTGCGGCGGGGGACGGCGGAGAACTGGGGGTGGCCGGGGGGCGGGGGAAGATGCAGGCGCTGCACTCGTCTTCGGCGCTGGCCTGCAATGTTTTCGATTTCTGGACGGACCGGGCCCCGGGCGGGCTGGCCCGGGCGCTGGGGATAGCGGCGGGGGGATGGGCGGTGCGGTTCGAGCGGAACTTCCCGACCGGGCTGCGGGGGAATCCGCCGAATCTGGACGTCGTGCTGGAAGGGCGGTCCGGGCTGGTGGCGATCGAGAGCAAGTTCCTGGAGACGTACGGGGTGGGGAAGGGGGCGTTCCGGGAGAGCTACTTCCCCCGCGGCCGGCGGCTGTGGGCGGAGCGGGGACTGGCGGGGGCGCAGCGGGTGGCGGAGGCGCTGTTCGGGGGCGAGGCCCGGTTTGCGTTCCTGGACGCGGCGCAGTTGCTGAAACACATGCTGGGGGTGGCGTGTTCGGGGCGGGAGTGGGCGCTGCTTTGCGCCTGGTTCCGGGCCGAGGGGGAGGCGGGCGACCGGCATGCGCGGGAGCTGGCGGCATTCGGGGAGATGCTGGGAGAGGACGGGGCGCGGTTCCGGACGTTGACGTATCAGGAGGTGTTTCGGGGATTGGGCGCCGAGGATCCGTATGGGCGGTATCTGGCGGGAAGGTATGGGCGACGGGGGTGAACTTGCGCCGGGATCTACATACCATGTAAGTAGGGTTGTTATGTTTTTCAGGGGGCAAGTTCATTCATGTCTCGCAGATTATTGTGGGCGTATCTCGCGTTCGCGGCGACGGTCCTGGGACAGTCGAATTTCGGCACGGTCCAAGGCCGGGTATCCGATCCATCCGGTTCCGCGGTTCCCAAAGCCAGCGTGTTGGTGAAGCAGATCGGGACGAACCGGACGGTGGCGGTGCAGACCAATATCGAGGGACAGTACGTTGTTCCTTCACTGCAGCCGGTGACCTATACGATCACGGTGGAGGCGCAGGGTTTTTCGAAGTCCGAAGTTACGGACGTGAAGGTGGACACGGCGCAGGTGAGCACGGTGGACATCGCGCTGAAGGTGGGATCGGTGACCGAGACGATCAGCGTGAGCGGGGAGGCGCCGCTGCTACAGACCTACAGCGGCGCAGTGCAGCAGACGGTGGACCAGCGCACGATCAACGAACTGCCGCTGAACGGGCGGAACACGCTGGAACTGGCGCTGACGCTGCCGGGCGTGGCGGGATCGGCCGGGACCGAGTTCAGCGAGCTGACGACCAACGAGCCGGTGCCGGGGCGGGAACTGGCGATCAACGGCGGGCGCGTGGGTTCGACGCAGTTTCAGGCCGACGGGGCCAACGTGACTTCGATCGCGCTGGGGCGGATGAGCATTTCGTTCACGCCGGACACGATTCAGGAGTTCAGCGTGCAGCAGGCCAATTATTCGGCGCAGTTCGCGCAGGCGGGCGGGGCGATCATCCAACAGACGACCAAGAGCGGCAGCAACGATTTCCGGAGCACGCTGTTCTGGTTTCACCGGCAGAAGGCGTTTACGGCGACGCCGTTCGATTCGCAGCGCAGCCCGGTGACGAACTTCGACAACCGGCCGCCGCTGCGGCGGCAGCAGTTGGGCGCGGTGGTGACGGGGCCGGTGGATATTCCGAAGCTGTACAAGGGCAAAGACCGCACCTTCTTCATGTTCAGCTACGAGCCGACGCGGCAGCTTTCGTCGAATCCGGGCGGGCCGAGCTTTACGCGGGTGCCGACGGAGCGGGAGATCAACGGCGACTTCACGCAGAGCCTGGTGTATTTCCGCAACGCGAACGGCTCGGTGCGGAGCGAGCCGATGGCGATGCTCTACAACCAGTTTGTGCGGCGCGGGGACGGGACGCTGGCGCTCCGGCCCAATCCGCAGTACAACCCGGCGCTGCCGCCGAGCGCGACGAACTTCATTTACCAGTACCGCAACTTCCCGCTGTTCAACCCGAACGATCCCGATCCGACGCGGCGCGGGCGGGTGATGGTGGACGAGCGGGGGCAGAGCTACGTGAACCCGGTGGCGCAGCGGATCATCCGGGAACTCTATCCGGCGCCGAACATCACGAACCCGCAGCAGATCGCCGACCTGCTGGGCGCGAACTACGCGTTTTTCCGGCAGACGATCTATAACGACGACCGGTACACGATCAAGATCGACCACAACCTGACGGACAACCACCGGCTGACCGGCCGTTGGACGGAGCAGCCGCAGTACGGCAACCGGCGGCAGCGCGACGTGATCCAGAACGGGTTGATCAGCGACTCCAACATCGCGCGGCAGTACATGCTGACGCTGATCAGCACGCCGCGGCCGACGATGACGAACGAGTTCCGGGCCAACTACGTTTACGGCAACTTCGGGCGGAACTTTCCGGAGCCACTGTTGAACGAGGACTGGGCGAATAAGTACATGGACATCGGCGGGCCGGGCGTGGGCCGCGTGAACCTGCTCGGTTACGGGATGCCGCGGTTTTATGACGGCGGCGCGCCGTTCGGGGTGAGCGGGCAGTCGAGCGGGGCGGGCTTTGACCAGCTCGGATTCTCGCAGCCGCAGGACGTGGGGAAGAACACCGAGCACAGCTACTCGCTGACCGACGATTTCTCGTGGGTGCGCGGGGGGATGACGTGGAAGTTCGGGTTCTCGGCCAGCCATCTGCAGTTGAACCAGAGCGCGTTAGGGGTCGGTTCGCTGGTGGGCGGGCGCTACTTCTGGAACCGGAACCAGACGGCGGAGCAGGCGTGCGTGACGAATCCAATCGGCGGCGTGGCGCCGGACTGCGCGGGCCAGGTGTTCGGCGGCGACAAGTTCGCGAGTTTCCTGCTGGGGGTTCCGGAAGGCACGCAGGTGCAGACGGAGAATCTGGCGGTGCCGTACTACTATCGCTGGCTGAACCTGGGCGGGTACGTGCAGAACGACTGGCGGGTGAAGCCGAACCTGACGCTGAACATCGGGCTGCGGTACCAGTTCCAGTCGCCGCGGTGGGAGAAGTTCAACCGGCAGGGGCAGCTGAACCTGAACCGGCTGGAGCCGAATCCGTTCGTGCAGAACCAGCCGGCGCCGGTTTTCGAATATGCCGGAATCGACGGGCGTTCGCGCTACATTACGCCGAGTATCAAGGACGTCTTCGAGCCGCGGTTCGGGTTCGCGTGGACGCCGGGGTATGACTGGAACTCGTCGAAGAAGATGGTGGTCCGGGGCGGGTACGGGATGGTGCACGGGGTGCTGATGGGCAACGACCGGGAGCCGATTCCGAACCTCGGGTCGCAGACGGCGACGGGTTACCGGCAGATCAGCTACCTGCTGGGGGCGAACGATTTTCTTTCGCCGGGCAACTTCGCCACCTGCGGGCTGGCGCGGTGCAACGACGCGGCGGTGCCGATGCAGTTCGGCTTCAACAATCCGGTGCTGGCGCCGGACTCGACGCTGTTCCAGGTGCCGGCGAACGGGTTGATCCGTCCCGGCGACCAGGCGCAGCCGTTTTCGAATGGCGCGGTGCGGCAGAACGTGCTGTATCAATCGACGGGCGTAGTGGGCAACCGCGAATTCCGCATGCCGACGACGCACAACTGGTCGCTGCAGGTGGAGCGGGAGATTACGACGAACACGGTGGTGCGGCTGACTTACCAGGGTTCGCGCAGCCACAACCAGTTCGGGCCGAGCGTGAATCTGAACCGGCTGGATCCGTTCACGGGGCGGTTCCCGTATCCGGGGTTTGCCGGGCGGTTGAGCGGCGGCATCTTCCTGCTGGACCCGACGAACGCCAACGCGATTTACAACGCCTTCATCGTGGAGGCGGAGCGGCGGTACTCCAACGGGCTGCAGTTCCGCTTCAACTATACGCGGAGCCGGGCGCTGGACAACTCCTCGGGGGGCATCCGTTTCCCGATTCCCAACAACTCGTTCAACAACTCGGGCCTGGACATCGGGATTCTGCGCAACCAGAACCCGTACGACCTGCGGCAGGACTGGGCGATCAGTTCGACGAACACGCCGAACATCATGAACCTGGTGGGGTTGTGG
>CAYMTH010000230.1:0-419 GCA_964393235.1 uncultured Solibacteraceae bacterium
GAGCCGCCAGCAGCGCCCGCAGATGGCGCGCCCGCTCGGGCGAACGCAACTGCCGCAGCGCCTTGGCTTCGATCTGGCGAATGCGCTCGCGCGTGACGTCGAACTCCTGCCCGATCTCTTCCAGCGTGTGCTCCCGGTCGCAGCCGATCCCGAAGCGCATCCGGATGACCTTTTCTTCTTTCGGCGATAAGGTCTTTAGAATGTTCGCGGTTTCGTCCCGGACGTTCGACTCGATGACGGCATCGACCGGCGAACCTACCCAGCGGTCTTCGATCAGATCGCCCAGCGCCGACTCGCCATCGCGGCCGACAGGCGTCTCAAGTGACACCGGATCGCGCGAAATCGTCTTCAATTTCTGCACTTTTTCCACCGGAATGTCCATCCGGCGGCTGATTTCTTCGTTGGTTGGCTGCCGTCCG
>CAYMTH010000230.1:429-7717 GCA_964393235.1 uncultured Solibacteraceae bacterium
ATCGCCTGCCGGATCCACCACGTCGCGTAAGTCGAGAACTTGTACCCGCGCCGGTACTCGAACTTCTCGACGGCGCGCATCAGGCCGATGTTGCCTTCCTGAATCAAATCAAGCAGATGCAAGCCGCGGTTGACGTACTTTTTGGCCACCGAGACCACCAGCCGGAGGTTCGCCTCCACCAGGTCCTTCTTGGCCTTCTCCGCCTCGCTCTCGCCGTGCCGGATCACCGTGATCGTGTGCCGCAACTGCGCCAGCGACGCGCCCGCAAACTCCTGCTTCTTCTTGAGTTCCCGCTTCAGTTCCCGCACCCGCACCGCGTGCGCCGGGTCCTTCCGCGCTTCCAGCTTGTGCAGTTCGGCGTCGAGATGCGTGATCTCGTCCACGGTCCGCTCGATTTCTTTCGTAAACTCGCGCCAACGGCTCGGCAGAAACGGTGTATTGCGGATTGCCAGGCTCATATCCACCTGCGCCCGCGCCGCCTTGTAATACAACTTCCGATAGGCCTTCTTGACAGCCGGATTCTTCTCGCTCGCCTTCGGGGCCGGCGTCTCGGTCAGCTTCTCGAGAGCCTGCATCTGCTTCTTGTGCAGAACCGCCAGGTTCAGAACCCGCTCGGTGAGTTCCTTCCGCATTTTTGCTTCCGCCGGAGTCCCCTCTTCGACGTCACCCAGATCCACCAGGTGATCGAGCTCGATCTCCGTCCGCCGCAACTGCTCCGCAAACTCGATCACCCGGCCCTGCACCACCGCCGACCGGCTGATCGCCTTCAACATGCGCAGCTTCCCACGCTCCATCCGCCGCGCGAGATTCACTTCCCCTTCCCGCGTCAATAGCGGGACCGCGCCCATTTCCCGCAAGTAAACGCGGACCGGGTCATCGGTGTATATCGACTCTTCCTGCTGCTGCGCCGCCTGGAAGTCTTCCCCATCGTGGACTTCTTCCGGATGGAAGAAATTTGTTTCCTCGTCGAAAGGTAGACCTAGTGGCTCGGTTGAGTCGCCAAGGTACTGATCGTCAAAATGATCCATTCATCCCACTTCTCCGCCATCGGGACGGAACAAGTTCACTGCGTTCTTCTGGGGGGTCGGGGCGGGGGCCCTCAGGTCTGGCAGACACGATCCTCCATCCCTCTTCGCAAGGGAGCGCCAAGACTGAGTATAACACCCAACTAACCGAATGTTAAGAGCGAATTCACCCTCGCCCCTAAAGATGCTAACCGGATGAAAAGGTTACTACTTCTGTGTAAACGCTGCGTCCGGACGCCCACCTGCCGCAAATAACTATTCTTGTCGAATGTTTATCGCCCGTCTCCACGCCGACTGCGCAGCAACACCTGCAATTCGCTCAAAAACGCCTGCTCGTCCTGGAAGTCCCGGTACACCGACGCAAACCGCACGTACGCGATCTTGTCCAGCGTCCGCAACTCCTCCATCAAGATTTCTCCGATATCCGTAGTAGAAAGCTCGCGCTCCGGACTGTCCGCCAGCTTCGCCTCGACCTTGTCCACGATCCCGGCCAGCTTCGTTATCGATATCGGCCGCTTCTCGCAAGCCTTGAGCAGCCCATTCAAGATCTTCTGCCGCTCGAACTTCTCCCGCCGGCCGTCCTTCTTCACTACCATGTACGGGATTTCGTCGATCTTCTCGTACGTCGTGAACCGCCGCTCGCACGCCAGGCACTGCCGCCGCCGCCGGATCGCATCCCCTTCCTTGCTCTCCCGCGAATCGATTACCTTATCTTCCTGGTGCGCGCAAAATGGACATTTCATGATTTCTGGTCCTGGCCCTCCAACTCTTCGCTGATCCGCCGCAGACTCTGCCAGCGAATCCCCTCCGCCGCCGCCAGATACAACCCGATCGGCAGGATACTCACCCATCCTACCAGCCAGTTGGCCACGGCGATCCCCGCGGCCTCCGCCGCGCCCAGCCCGAACAACTGCGACAACACCACCGTCCCGGCGACCTGCACACCGCCCCCGATCCCCGGAATCTGCACGATACTCCCGAACGCCACAAACCCCAGATACACCACCGTGTCCAGGCTCGTCATATGCGCCGTCGCCGGAAACGCCCGGAAAAAGAACACCGTCCCACCCGTGATCACAAACCATTCGAGCGCCGTAATCCCAAGCAGCGCAACGACATCCGACGTTTTATGGCAGCACGCCATCCCGCTCGTGAACGACGCCGCCAGCCCCTGCACCCGCTCCCGCCACGGCTCCGGCACCACCTCGAGCGCCCCGGTCAACCGCTCCGTCACCACCTCTTTCGACTTCCCGGCAAAGAATAGGATTACCAAACACGCAGTCGCCAGGACCGCCACCGTCGCGCCGCCCGTGTTCAACACCCAGCGGATGGCGGGCGACACGTCTCGCCCGCCCGGATCGTAGGCGTACAACCCGAAGCCGAACAGGGCCAGCACCGCGAGCAGGTCGAACACCCGTTCCAGAAACCACGTCGCCATCTGAGACGAGAAAGGGACGCCCTCGCTCTTGGCGATCAGCCAGGGCCGCACCACCTCGCCCGGCCGCCCCAGCACCACCAGCGAAGTGAAGCCGATCGCCGTCGCCTTGAAGATCCGCACCGCCGAAGCCTCCGGCGCCAGCGGCCGGATCATCATCTGCCACCGGATCACCCGCGCCAGGTAGGTCCCCAGCACCAGCGCCGCCGAAATCGTCATCCAGCCCCAGTGAATACTCCGGTAGACAGCGGCGAACGCGTTCCAGTCAAATGACTTAAGTCGCTGCCAGCTAGCCGCGCCGAGGACCGCCACCGCCGCCGCGACAATCCACGGCAGCCACCGCCGCAACGTCCTCGCCCTCTCCCTCAATCCCGTTACGTCCACTCGAATTTCCGGTTCTTTTCCGTTCTACCGGTGTAAACTACAAATCGGTAGCCACACCCCGCAATTCTTGCGAACTTATTATGGCAGATCCTCGTAACTACTTTTGAACGCGAACTCGGCTCCCACGGGAATTGTGGAGCATAGAACGCGCCAGGAAGGAGTCCGAGGTCGAAATGGCACTGGCCACTGTCATTCCAACGCAAATTTTCGGAGCAGGCGAAACGTCAGCTTGGGGATTTTCCCATCCTGCCACCCTCGGGAGCCGGAGCTTGGAACCAACTTTCGACCTCGACTTACAACTGGTGGAGCGCTGCCTCGCCGGGGACGAGGGCGCTTGGGAAGATCTCGTCAAAACCCATACCCGCCGGGTCTATTCGATCTGCTACCGCTTCACGGGTAAAGATTCCGAAGCCCAGGACCTCACCCAGGAGGTCTTCCTCCGCCTATTCCGTACCCTCAAGTCGTTTCGCGCCGGCGAGGGATCCTTTACGGTGTGGCTCTCCCGGATGACGCGCAACCTCCTCATCGACAACTACCGCCGCACCCGCGCCGACCGCGTCACCGATTCCATCGAGGACCAGCTCCCGATGCTTGAGGAGCGCGCCGTCGGTGTCGGATCCCGCGCCGATGGCATCCTCGCCGGCCGGGAAGCATCCGAAATGCTGCAGGCCGCCCTGCAGCGCCTCTCCCCCGAACTTCGGGAAACCGTGATCTTGCGGGACCTCGAAGAGCTCGAATATAAAGAAATTGCCGAAACCCTCGGCGTCCCGGAAGGCACCGTTAAGTCGCGCCTCAACCGCGGCCGCGCCGAACTCGCCCGTATCCTGCGGAAATATCAGGTGGCGGTCTAATCCCATGACTTGCAACTGCGCGGAATTCGAAATCCTCCTCTGCGACGCCGTCGACGGTACCCTCCGCGGCGAGCAGCAGGCCGCTTTCGACGCCCACCGCCAGTCCTGCCCCGCCTGCGCCGAAATGGCCGCTGACGTCCTCGGCGTCACCGCCTTCATCGAGCGCGCCGCCGTTGTCGAGCCGCCCAAGGAGCTGCTCACCAAGATCCTCTTTGAAACCACCGGCCAGAAGGCCAGCCAGTCCGCCCGCTCCCCCCGCGGCGGCTGGATCGGTTCCATCCGGAGCCTGTTCGGACCCATCCTCCAGCCCCGCCTCGCGATGGGCATGGCCATGACGATCCTGTCGATCTCCATGCTCGCCCAGGTCTTCGGCATCCAGGTCCGCCAACTCCGCGCCTCCGACCTCGAGCCTGCCCGCATCTGGGCCTCCGTCGAGGACGGCACCCACCGGCAATGGTCGCGGGTCGTCAAGTACTACGAAAACATCCGCGTCGTTTACGAAATCCAATCCCGGCTCCAGGAATGGGCCGAGCAGGAACAGCAGGACAGGCAGCAGCAGAACGATTCCGCCGCCCAGCCGCCAAACAAACAGGCCCCGTCACCCGGCCGCTAGAGCCGGGACCGTCGCCACCGAAGCACTTCAAACTCTAGGGGAGTCCGTCATGGAACAAACTGGAAACATCCAGCTGGCCTATTGCCGTATCTGCGGGAAGGCATTGGCACCGGAAGATCAACATTCCGCTCTCGGCACCATTTATTGCGCCGAACACGTCCCCGCCAGCGCGCCGCCGCCGGCCTCTTCCCCCTGGACCACGACGCCTTCCGTGCCGCAGCCCGCCGCCGGCGCGCCCAACCCCGGCGCCGCCTCCCCGGGACTCGCCTTCATCCTCGGCCTCATCCCCGGCGTCGGTGCTATCTATAACGCCCAATACGCCAAGGGCCTCTTCCACGTCGTCATTTTCGGTCTGCTCATTTCCATGGCCAATGCCGATTCGGTAGGCGACATGCAACCCCTCTTCGGTATGCTCGCCCCCGTCTGGGTCTTCTATATGGCGTTCGAGGCCTACCACACCGCCAAAAAGCGGGAGCAGGGCCTGCCGGTCGACGAGTTTTCCTCCGTCCTCCCCGGCGCCAACACCGCCGCCGCCCCGGTCGGGCCCGTCATCATGATCGGGCTCGGTGTGCTCTTCCTGCTCAACAACCTCGGCCTCCTCCGCTTCTCCCAGATCTTCAAATTCTGGCCCGTCGCCCTCATCGGCTGCGGCATCTACCTCCTCATCGAGCGCACGCGCTCTCCCAAATCGGAGGCCCCCAATGAGTAACACCGCCCTCCTCATCCGCGCCCTGCGCGGCCCGCTGGCCCTCATCCTGATCGGATCGCTGTTCGCCATCGACCACGCCGGCGGCGTCAGCTTCACGAAAACATGGCCGGTCATCATCATTTTCCTCGGCGCCGCGAAGCTCGCTGAACGCGCCTTCGCCGCCGATCAACCCCAGACTCCGCCCCCGCCCTTTCACCGTGGAGGTGCCCTGTGAGACGCGGTTCCATTGTCGGCCCCCTGATTTTCATCCTCATCGGCCTTATCTTCCTGCTCCGGAACTTCCTGCCCGAGTTCCGTCTCATGGAAGTCCTCGCCCTCTACTGGCCGTGGCTTCTCATCGGCTGGGGCAGCCTCCGCGCGGTTGAAGTTCTGATCTGGCACAACAAAGGCCAACTCACCCCGCGCGGCGGCATGAACGGCGGCGAATGGGCGCTCGTCGTCTTCATCTGCCTCATCGGCTCCGGCATGTACGCCGCCCGCAACTTCTCCCTGCTCCGCTCCGGCGGCATCAACCTCCCCAACTGGGACATCCTCGGCGAACGCTTCGACTTCCCGATCTCCGCCACCCAGGCCTCCGTCGGCAAGACCCCGAAGATCCTCATCGATAACGCCCGCGGCGACGCACGGATCATCGGCGTCGATACCGAAGAGGTCCGCGTCTCCGGCACGAAGACCATCCGCGCCCTCACCCGCGAAGACGCCGACAAAGAGGACAAGTCCACCAACTTCGAGATCGTCCGCTCCGGCGACCAGATCATCATCCGCACCAACCTCGACCGCGCCTCCAACGTCCGCCAGGCCCGCGCCGAGCTCGAAATCACCGTCCCCAAAGGCGCCTCCGTCGAGGCCCGCGGCAAGTACGGCGACTTCACCATCGAGAACATCGCCGGCGCCGCCGAAGTCGTCTCCGACAACGCCGGCGTCCGCATGGACAACATCGGCGGCAACGTCCGCGTCGATCTTCACCGTTCCGACATCGTCCGCGTCCTCAACGCCAAGGCCGACGTCGACATCAAGGGCCGCGGCTCCGACGTCGAGCTCGAAAACATCGCCGGCACCGCCACCGTCTCCGGCCAGTACTCCGGCGCGATGAAGTTCCGCAACCTCGCCAAGCCCTTCCGGTTCGACAGCCAGGCCTCCAACGTCAAGATCGAGCGCATCGAAGGCGAGCTCGAACTCGAAGGCGGCCGCCTCACCGGGCGCAAGCTCGCCGGCCCCATCCAGATCACGTCGAAGAACAAGGACGTCGAACTCTCCGACTTCACCAACACCGTCGAAATCGACGTCGACCGCGGCGACATCCAACTCCGCCCCAACCGCGTCCCGCTCAGCAAGATCATCGCCCGCACCCGCTCCGGCAACGCCGAACTCGTCGTGCCGAACAAGGCCACCATGAACCTCAAGGGGGAGGTGAAACGCGGCAACATCGAGAACGACTACGGCGCCCCCTTCACGGTTCGGGAGGAAGGCCGCACCGCCACCATCACCGGTTCCACCGGTGGGCCCGAGGTGATCCTCGACGTCGACCGCGGCGAAATCAGCCTCCGCAAGTGGTCCGGCGCCGAGCCGCCCGAGCCGCCCTCCCCGGCCAAGCCGCCGGCTCCGCCCAAGACCCCGCTCGAGGAGCCGACCAAACAGTAACGTTCTTTCTCCTGCGAAAGAGGAGTCGTTGGGAAGCGCGCGGACCTACCGCGCGCTTTGCTTTTCCACCAGCAGAATCCGCAGGTCCATCACGTTGGTCCGCGTCGGCCCGGTCTTCAGCAGGTCCCCGGCCGCTTCCAGAAACCGGTAGCTGTCGTTGTTTTCCAGGTCCGTCCGTGCTTTCCGGCCTTTCTTCGCCGCCCGCGCCACCGTCCCGCCGTCGGCCACGCCCCCCGCCGCGTCCGTCGGACCGTCGGTCCCGTCGGTGCCGCCCGACAACGCCACGATGCCGTCGATGCCCTCGAGTTCCATCGCCGCCACCAGCGCGAACTCCTGGTTCCGGCCGCCCAGCCCGCTGCCCCGCAGCGTCACCGTCGTCTCCCCGCCCGACAGGATGCACGCCGGCGCCGCCACCGGCCGCCCCGAACGCCGCACCTCCCGCGCGATCTGCGCATGCATCCGCGCCACGTCCCGCGTCTCGCCCTCGATCGTCGTCGAGAGCACCAGCGGCCGGTAGCCGAGTTCCCGCGCCTTCTACGCCGCCGCGTCCACCGAGAGCGCATTGCTCCCGATGATCACGTTCCGCACCCGCTTGAACAGCGGATCGCCCGGCTTCGGCGTCTCCACGCG
>CAYMTH010000231.1:0-2017 GCA_964393235.1 uncultured Solibacteraceae bacterium
GTCCGGCCACGCGGCCGGCACCCACCAGGGCCTTGCACTCCGGCCGGGAGACGCGGATGCCCGCGGAGTCGGCCAGCCGGTCGACAGCCAGGAAGCCCAGGTTGTGGTAGGTGAATTCGTACTCGGGACCCGGATTTCCCAATCCGGCCACGAGCCACGAAGGACCATCCAGCGACTGTGCTCCCACGGCCACCGGAGGTTACTTTTTCTTGGCGCCCGCGGCGTCGGCGTCCTTCTTGCCCTTGGCCTTGACGACTTCGGGTTCGGTGGCGCCGGCGGCGGCGGCTTCCTCACCCTTGGGGGCGGTGACGTGGACGAGGACGGATTCGGCAGGGGCGATGAGGCGGGCCGAGCCGGCCAGCGCGAGGTCACCGGCGCGGACGCCCTGGTTGACGCCGAGGTTGGTGACATCGACTTCGAAGAACTCGGGGATGTCGTTGGGGAGGCACTCGATTTCGACTTCGCGGTTGACGACTTCGAGCAGACCGCCGCCGATCTTGACGCCGGTGGCTTCGCCCTTGAGGTGAACCGGGACCTTGACCTTGACGGGCTTTTCGAGGTCGATGCGGAGGAGGTCGACGTGGAGGAGGTTGCCGCGGAGCGGGTGGTGCTGCCAGTCGACGACCATGACGGGTTCGGCGGCGGCGCCGGCGACGGAGACGTCGAAGATGGTGTTATGACCGGTGGAGGAGTGGAGGATCTTATTGACCTCCTTGGGGCTCACGGCGACCGCGACGGGGTCCTTGCCGGTGCCGTAGATGATGGCGGGCATCAGGCCGCTGACGCGCAGGCGGCGGGCTTCATTCTTGCCCCGCTCGGGGCGCGGCGTGGCGGCGACGGTGATATCTTTTCTCATAACTGAACCTCGGGTGGAAACCTATCTGGATTGAAAACTGGGACGGTGGAAACCGGGTTTGCCGGTTTAAACGAAGAGTCCGCTGACGGACGTCTCCTCATGAATGGAGCGAATGGCCTGGGCCAGCAGCGGCGCCACCGAGAGCGTCTGGATGCGGTCGCATTTCTGCGCCTCGTCCTTCAGCGGGATGGAATTGCTGAAAATGACCTTGGAAAGCCGGGAATTCTGAATGCGCTCGATGGCCGGGCCGGAAAGGACGGCGTGAGTAGCGCAGGCGGTGACGGCCGCCGCGCCGGAAGCCAGCAGGGCATCGGCGCCCTTGACCAGCGTTCCCGCAGTATCAATGATATCGTCAATGATCAGGCAATGGCGATCACGGACGTCGCCGATGACGTGCATGACTTCGGCCACGTTCACTTCCTCGCGCCGCTTGTCGATGATGGCCATGGGGGCGCGGAGGCGTTTGGCGAAGGCGCGGGCGCGTTCGACGCCGCCGGCGTCGGGGGAAACGACCATCAGGTTGTCGATGGGTTTTTCGCGGAAGTACTCGACGAGGACCGGGGCGGCGTAGAGGTGGTCGACGGGGATGTCGAAGAAGCCCTGGATGGGAGCGGCGTGGAGGTCCATGGCAAGGACGCGGTCGGCGCCGGCGCGTTCGATGAGGCTGGCGACGAGCTTGGCCGAGATGGGGACGCGGGGCTTGTCCTTGCGGTCCTGGCGGGCGTAGCCGTAGTAGGGCAGGACGGCGGTGATACGGTCGGCCGAGTCGATCATGAGCAGGAGCTCCATGATGTGGCGGTCAACGGGGGCGCAGGTGGACTGCACGACGAAGACGTCGGCGCCGCGGACGTTTTCCTTAATCTGCAGGTAGATTTCGCCGTCGGCGAAGGTGCGCACGGGAGCGACGCCCAGTTCGAGGCCCAGGCATTCGGCAATTTCGGTGGCCAGCGCCGGATTCGCGTTGCCGGTGAAGAGCTTGAGTTTTTCGGATCTCATCGCTCGTTGCGGCTCTTTCGCGCGTGCCGGCTGAGGGGCGGCCATTGGTTCCCGTCCTGATTTCCGTCCATGTGTTCCTGCAGTTGACGCCGCCAGGCCGCGCGATAAGCATTCCGGCTAAGAAATTTCGCCGGGAAAATCGCGGGGCGGGGACGCAGCGTTTCG
>CAYMTH010000231.1:2027-6230 GCA_964393235.1 uncultured Solibacteraceae bacterium
TACCTGATTTTGTGTGGTGAAGACTCCGAAGAGAGCCGAGCCGCTGCCGGTCATGCCGGCGGGGTTAGCCCCTGATTTGTGTAGATTCTTGAGGATGGATTTCAATTGCGGGTGCCGGGGGAAAACCACACCTTCGAAATCGTTCTCGACCTGCGTTCCGGCCGCGCCTTTAGACAGGGAATCCCCGAGCCTCCAGACGCGCGACTGGAAACTATCAATATACTGAATTCGTTGCGATTCCGTCAATTTACCGGCGCCGGCGCGGTCGAAGCCGCGGTAGGCGTCGGGGGTGGAAACGTGGATGCCGGGGGCGGCGATGAGGACGGGGCGCGAGGGGAGGTCGGGGAGCGGATAGAGCTCGGTGCCGCGCCCGAGGGCGACGGCGGCGCCGCCGAGGAGGAAAAAAGGCACGTCGGAGCCGAGCTGGGCGCCGAGGCGGATCAATGTTTCCATAGGGATACGCCAGCCCGCCAGGACCGGGAGGCCAAGCAGGACAGCGGCCGCGTCGGCTGAACCGCCGCCCATGCCGGCGCCCATCGGGATCCGCTTGTCGAGGCGCATGGCGATACGGCCGGCGCCGCCGGTGGCGTCGAGCAGCAGGCGGGCGGCGCGCAGGACGAGGTTGTCGGGGATATGGTCGGAGCCTTCGAGGCTCAGCTCGACCGAGCGCGATGGGGCGAACTCGATCTCGAGGGTGTCGGCGAGCGAAACGGTCTGGAAGACCGAACGCAGCTCATGAAACCCGTCTTCGCCCCGGTTCAGGATCTTGAGGTCGAGATTGAGCTTGGCGTAGGCGCGCAGGCGAACGTGGCGGGAGGCGGCCATTGCGCGGTTTAGTAGTGGACGAGCGAGTGGATGGGATAGCCGTTGAGGCGGTCGCGGCCGTTGAGGAAGTCGAGTTCGATGACGAAGGCGAAGCCGGCGACCTTGCCGCCGAGCTTTTCGACGAGCTGGGCGACGGCGGCGGCGGTGCCGCCGGTGGCGAGCACGTCGTCGACGATCAACACGCGCTGGCCGGGCTTGATCGCATCCTTATGGATTTCCAGCTTATCGGTGCCGTATTCGAGGGCGTATTCGACCGATTCGGTCTCCCACGGGAGCTTCTTGGGCTTGCGGACCGGGACGAAGCCCTTGCCGAGGGCGTGGGCGACGGTCGGGGCGAAGAAGAAGCCGCGGGCCTCGATGCCGAGGACAACGTCGACATCGGCCGGCGCGACGCCGGACTGGAGCCCGGCGATGACCGCGGCGAGGCCGTCCTGATCCTTCATTAGCGTGGTGATGTCGTAGAAAAGAATGCCGGGCTTCGGCCAGTCGGGAATCTCCCGGATGAGCTTCTTAATGTTGTCCATGGGTGGAAATCGGTGCGGGCTTTCTATTATAGCAAGCGGGGTCAGCGAACCTTAAACGTGCGGAGACCGGCTTCGAGGGGGGATTCGAGGGATTCGACGTCGCGCACTTCGGCCCAGCGGGGCCCCTGCCAGAGGCGGCCCTGCAGCGCGTCGAGGAGGGCGGGATCGCCCTGCGCGAAGGCTTCGACGCGGCCGTCGTCGAGGTTGCGCACCCAGCCGGCGAGGCCGAGCTCGACCGCTTCCCGTTCGACGAACCGGCGGAAGCCGACGCCCTGAACGCGGCCGCGCACGAGCCAGCGGCGGGCTAGGGCGGCTTTCATGGCCGGCTACTCCGCGTTGCCTTCCTTTTCCTTCTGCAGTTCCAGGTAGCGGGCGCGGGAACTGGTGATGGCGCGGCGAGCTTCGGGCGGGCCGCCCCAGCCTTCCATCTTCGGCACAACTCCCTGCAGTTCCTTATAGATAGTGAAGAAGTGCTCGATCTCGCGGCGGACGTGCGGGAAGATCTGGTCGAGCGTGTGGATCTGGTCGTAGCGCGGGTTGCGGGTGGGAACGGCGAGGATCTTTTCGTCGATGCCCATTTCGTCCGCCATATATAGGACGCCGACCGGGCGGCTTTCGATGAGACAGCCGGTGAAGCTCGGTTCGTTGACCAGGCACAGAACGTCGATCGGGTCGCCATCGCCGGCCATGGTGCCGGGGATGAAACCGTAGTCGCCCGGGTAGTGCATCGGGGAATAGAGGGAGCGATCGAGGCGGAAGACGCCCAACTTGCCGTCGTACTCAATTTTATTGGCGGAGTTTTTGGGGATTTCGATGATGGTGCGAACGATTTCCGGACAATCCGGCCCCGGGTCTAGATCGTACAGGGAGAAGTTGGGGATCACACCCCAAGGGTATCAAAGTTCGGGGAAAGAGGAGAACGGGGCGGGGGCTTCGCCGTTTCTTCGCGTTTTGGCATGCAAGACGAAAGAAAGACGGGACTTAGGCGCGGAAAAAAGACACAGCGGGGCCTTGAAAAGTGGAGAAAGTATGCCTAGACTTGGTTAGTGGCGAAAAGTGTCACAAAGTGGCGGAGAAAATGATTGACAGCCTGAAGGGGTCTGCCCTCAAGCAGCCTCTCGGAAATTTCGATACCCGCTGCGATGAAAAAGGCCGCATCCGTCTTCCCGGCAGCTGGCTACACTTCTTCACCCACGATCTGAACGACAAAAAGGTATTCAGTACGAGTCTGGACGGCACGGTAATCCGAATCTACCCCGAATCGATCTGGCGCTTCAATCTTTCGTTATTTGAGGAGCTCGCCGATCAGTCCGAGGATGTGGAGCGGATCCTGACCCTGGCCAACCACTACGGCACGGAGAGCGATCTCGACGCGAGTGGGCGGATCCTGATCAAGGCCGAGCTTCGCAAGGAGCTGGAGTTGGTAGGGGACGAGGTGGTGGGGACGGGAAAGAAGGGTGTGATTCACGTCTACCGCAAGGCCGACCACGACGCGCTCATCAAGAACTTCAAAACGGTGGCGCCCGATGCCATCCAGGCACTCACCCGATTGGGGATGCGGTAAAGGCAATGCATGCAACACGTCTCAGTTATGCCGGCGGAATCGAAGGAGCAGCTCGGGCTGCGGCCGGGATTCCGTGTGGCCGACGCGACGACGGGCATGGGGGGCCATACGCGTCTGATCGCCGAGACGGTCGGGGCCGAGGGCCGGGTGTATGCGTGCGATACGGATCCCGAGTCGCTGGCGATGTCGCGGGCGAATTGTGCGGGGTTGGACAACATCACGTTTCTGCACACGCCGTTTTCGCGGCTGCGGGAGACGCTCGACCGGGAGGGCGTGGGGCTGCTCGACGGGTTGATGGCGGATTTCGGCACAAGCATGATGCATTTTCAGACGCCGGAGCGGGGCTTCAGTCTGATGCACGACGGGCCGCTGGACATGCGTCTGGACAGGACGTCGGACAACCCGACGGCGGCGGAGCTGGTGAACACGCTCCCGGAGAAAGAATTAGCGGATTTGATCTACACCACTGGAGAAAGGAGAAGTCGAGCAATAGCCAGAGCACTGGTGCGGGCGCGGCCCGTGACGACGATGGGGCAATTCGCTTCCGTCATCCTCGCGGCCGTGCCCCGTACCGGAAAACTGCATCCGGCCACTTTGTCTGCGCTCTCGCTGCGGATCGCCTGCAACGCGGAGTATCAGGAGATCGACTCTCTTATCAACCAGTTACCGTCGCTGGTGCGACCCGGCGGGCGGGTGGTGCTCATCACGTTTCACTCGGGCGAGGACTTGATCGCCAAGACGGGTACGCGGCGCCTGGCCAAGGAAGGCAAGGCAAAGCTGATCAACAAACACGTTCTCATACCCACGCCGGAGGAAGTCCGGCGGAACCCGGCCAGCCGCAGCGCCAAGATGCGGGTGGTGGAGATGTTATGAACCTTGGCCGTATCAATACCGGGAAGCCGGCAGTGAGGAATCAGTAGGGGGAAGTGGACCATGGCGAATACCTGGGCCTGGATCTTCGAGAAAAAACAAACGGGCGCGGCGCGCAGCCAGTCGCGCGCCCGGAACGCGGCCAGCCGCTATCATCTGCGGCCGATGCCCAACGAGGACATTCACGTCTTCGTGAAAAAGATCGACAACACGCGCGTCGTGCGGGAGTTGGACCCGCAGGCGAACGTCTCGGCGTGGAAGACGATTTCGACGGCGTGCCTGGGCGCGCTGATCGTGGTCGGGTTGATCGTGCCGATCGCCAACAGCTATCTGGCCGGTTACACGGTCACCGAGATCGAGAAGCAGAACAACCAGTTGCAGGCGCAGCTGGCGAAGTTGACGGTGCGCGAGTCGGAATTG
>CAYMTH010000231.1:6240-7713 GCA_964393235.1 uncultured Solibacteraceae bacterium
TGGCGAAAGCGGCGCGTAATCAGAAGTTTTTGGACCCCTCGCCGGAGACGATGGTCGTGCTCAACCAGGAGCGCGGCGCCGACGTGGCTTTGAACCGTAACCGTCAGTAGTTTTTTATCGCGGACCGGCCCTCCGACCGGATCCGGGACAGGGCGCCGTTTTCTCCCCCGATGCGGCGCCCCGCCTTGTTCCCGACGGCCCTCCGATCACCGCGACGACCGCAACCGATGTACGCTCACCTCCCCCCGGACAGCACGAAAAAGGAGCCTCTATGGAAACGATGGTAGAGCCGCAAGCGCAACGGCGGCTGACCCTCGTGGCGTGGTTGGGAGTGATTTGGGGAGTCGTCCTGGGCGCCAGGCTCATCCAACTGCACGTCTTCGAGCATGACAATTTGCTGCTGGTGGCGAAGAACCAGCAGGAGCACGTCGTCGATGTCCCGGCGGCGCGCGGCGCCATTTTCAGCGGCGGCGAGGGAGCCGGCCCGCTGGCCATCAGCGTCCCGGTGCGGCGCGTGGCGATCAACCCGCTGCGGGTTCCCGAGGGCGGCGAAGGGTTTGTGACGGCGGTGCTCGAGCAGTTGCTCGGGCTGGACGCGGCAAAGTTGACAAACGAAATTCTCGAAGCGCGGAAGGTGCGCAACGGCTACCTGGTGATCCGCGAGGACGCGACGGCGGAGGAGATCACGCGGCTCCGGCGAAGCAAGCTCGACATCTTCACGTTCGAGGACACCTACCGGCGCGAGTACCCGAAGGGCACGCTGGCGTCGCACGTGATCGGGTGGGTGAACCGCGACGGACACGGCGACGCGGGCATCGAGCGGGGCCTGGAATCGGACCTGGCGGGCGTGCCGGGGCGGATGCACATGATCCGCGACTCGCGCAACCGCGACTACTACGGCGAGGTGATGAACGAGGAGCGTCCGGAACCGGGCTACAACATCACGCTGACGATCGACGAGGCGATTCAGTACGCGGCGGAAAAGGCGCTGAAGGACGCCGTCGAAAAAGAGGGCGCGCCGTCGGGCACGGTCGTGGTTTTGAATCCCAAGACCGGCGATATTCTGGCCATGGCCAGCTATCCGAGCTTCGATCCGCGGGTGAAGCCGCAGAACGAGAACGAGATGCTGGAGCGGCTGAATCTCACCATCGCGGCGCCGTTCGAACCGGGCAGCGTTTTCAAGGCGATCACGGTGGCGGCCGCGCTCGAGACGACCAACATCCGCCCGACGACCATCATCAACTGCGGCAACGGCCTCATCCGCCTGCCCGGGCGCGTGGTGCACGACCACGACCCGTACTCGGCGCTGGCGGTGACCGAAGTGATCGCGAAGTCGTCGAACATCGGCGCCATCAACATCGGCCTCCGCGTGGGCAACCACCGGATGTACGACTACATGGAGAAGTTCGGTTTCGGCGAGAAGATCGGCATTTCGCTGCCGAGCGAATCGGCCGGCAAGATTCACCCGGTGCG
>CAYMTH010000232.1:0-2901 GCA_964393235.1 uncultured Solibacteraceae bacterium
TTGCTTGTGCGGGTGAGGACGGTGGAGCGGCGGAACTGATGAATCTTGAGGTGGGGGTTCCCGATACGAGCGCTGGCGGCTTTGCGGTTGCGGGTCCGCTTTGAACCGGCCGGCACACGCTGAGGGGTGACGGACTGCCGCGGCGGGTCAGGCGGGGGGGAAGTGGAGGGGGTCGCGGAGGCTTTGGAGTTCGCGGTAGTAGTAGAGGGCGGTGGGGCGGCGGTTGGGGAAGCGGAGCGACTTGAGGAACTCGATCTCCTCTGCCGTGGCGGTGGCGCTGAGGGTCTTGTTGTTGAGGAACTGCTCAAGGCCGGGCTCGAGGGCGGGGGCGGGGGGCTGCTCAACATAGACGAAGCGCTTGACGGTGGCGGGGGCGAGGCGGCGGTCAAGGAGGACCTCGATGGCGAAGGTTTTGAGGTCGATGTCCCAGGAGACGATCATCGGGTCGAGGAAGGCGACCCAGTTTTCGAGGGAGATGGGGAGGGCTTCGGTGTCGAGGAACTCGAGGATCGCGAGGCGCATCTGGTCGTAGGTCCGGCCGGCGGCCTGGGCGAGGAGGCGGAGCCACGGCTCGCTGCGGAGTTCGTCGCGGGCGATGCCGCGGGCGACGTCGAGGATCCGCTGGGTGACGAGGCGTTCGAGTTCGCCAAAGGCTTCCTTGGCGAAGATGCGGCGGACGTCGTCGCGGCGGCCGGGGTGGCACTTGCGAAGGATCAGTTCCCGGCACTGCTTGCAGAGCGGATCGGGGGGCGAGTGGATCCGTTTTTTCCAGTGTTCCTGGCGCTGCAACTCGGCGAGGCGGGCGAGTTCGCCGGGGGGGAGGCCGAGGAACCGGTCAAATTTCTCATAGATGGCGGAGCGGCCGGGGGCGGGCGGCGGCTTTTTGCCGGTCAGGAGTTGGGAGACGTAGGATTCGGTGACCTGGGCGGCGGCGGCGAGGTCTTTCTGGTCGAGGCCGAGTTCGGTTAAGCGCTGCCTGATGAACAGGGGGACGTCCACGATGGTTGATCCTGCGGTTGAAGTTAACTGAAGATGGTAAAGTGTTTCCTATAGGCTCGCACGTTTCGGCTTGACTTCCAACAGAAATTCACCAATAATGGTTTAGGTCGGTAATTTCGCCGATCTGCCGGTCCACTGAGCTAAGGCAGTCGATCAGTTTCCTACCTCTTAGGCATATTCGACAACCGAGGAGGTTGCCATGTTCGACTCGAATCAGAGGTCCACGGGGACGCAGTACACGACGACGGTGGCGCTATTGCTGCTGGCGTTGATTTTCACGCCGGTGTTCTTGCTGTTGTCGCGGCCGGTGGGGTATTTCGCGATCGCGGTGGCGATGGCGTGCAGCGCGGTGTGTTTGGCGGGGGCGCGGGTGATGTGGACGCGGTATTCGGATTTGACGATTCCGTCGATCGCGGGCACGCGGAGGCGGTCGAAGTGACGGGGTCGGTGGGGCAGGTGGAATGGGCGGAGTCGATCCGGCGGCGCGGGGCGTTGGAGTTTGACCGGGGGGGGGGGGGGCGGCGGGAGGCGGGGGTTGGGCGGGGGGCGGAGGGGCGCGCGCACACGGAGGCGGTGTTGGCGATCCTGGAGGAGAAGCGGGCGGAGGTGCTGGCGCGGGAGCAGGCGGGCTACTTCATCAAGGAGTGGCAGGAAATTGGCGGGCAGGTGCGCGGGATGATCGGGCGGGACGCGCGATTTCAGGCGCTGCAGGCGGAGCGGCGGGCGAGGCAGTAGGGAGAAGAGATGCCATTTACACAACTATTTCCGCGGTCGTTTACGGTGGGGTCGGTGCGGGATCACGCGCCGAACGTATCGGGGCTGTACGGGATCACGAATGCGGGGGTGTGGATTTACATTGGCGAGGCGGAGAACGTCCAGGAAGCGCTGTTGGATCATCTGCGGGAGCCGAACACGACGCTGTTGAGCCGCGCGCCGACGGGTTTTGTGTATGAGCCTTGCGAGCGGGCGAAGCGGCGGGACCGGCAGGACCGGTTGGTGCGGGAGTATGAGCCGACGTGCAATCGCGGGTGGGCGCGGCAGGGCCGGATCGGGATATAGGGAACGAGCAATGGACAACACGAAGACGCAGTTTGTATTGAAGGGCTTCCGGCAGGTGGTGGATTTCCGGGACTTCACGTTTGAGCGGATCGAGGCGGACCGGACGCGGTCGACGTTCACGGTGCGGGCGGATCTGGCGCTGGCGCGGCGTCATCAGATTCCGTTGCAGGAGCTGCCGTTGTTGTGCCGGGCGGTGCTGGACCGTTTGCAGGCGGGCGGGGCGCCGGGGCCGCTGGTGTTTGCGGAAGCCGACATGCGGGATTACGCGGCGGGAGTGGCGGAGCGGGCGGCGGCGGCGAAGGCGCGGCGGCCGGCGCGGCGGCCAAGGCCTACGGAGGCGGTGGGGGCCGGGTGGCGGACGATGCCGTTGCGGTGAAGCGTTTTTGACAGGCAGGAAAGATTATGAATGAGCCCGAGCGGCACGATGAGGCGGAAGTCGATGCGGAGTTGTGGCTGGCGTGGCGGGAGAAGGGCCGACGGCGGGAGGCGGCGACGGCCGCGCGGATGCGGGTGGTTGGGGGCGGGGTGGCGATCTTTGTGGCGGGAGTGGGGGGAGATGGCGGCGCGGCCGTTCCCGTTCCCCGGAAAGTTCCGTAGGGCCGGGAGAATCCGGGATCGGGAAAATGCGGTAACACGGTACCGTTAAGACATGGCGGGGTCGGAGGTGGTGAGGCGGCCGGTTTCGATGCGGCCGGCGAAGGTGCGGGCGTAGGCGGGGAAATCGACGACCGTCAGCTCGCAGTGGTACCAGTCCGGCGAAAGCGGGAACTCCTTCGTTTCGCCGGGTTCGATGCGGAGAGTGGTTTCGCCGCCGCCGTAGGCGAGGTGCTTCAGTTGGATCTC
>CAYMTH010000232.1:2911-7711 GCA_964393235.1 uncultured Solibacteraceae bacterium
GGAATCCGTTGGGGCCGGTGACGTGGACGTCGTAACGGCCACCGGGGAATCCCGCGAGGTCCCAGGTGTCTTCGAGCGTGTGCCCCTTCGTCACCGCGTAGGCGCGCGTGCGGAGCTTCGTTCCGTTGCGGTAGAGGCCGGGCGTATACGCGTGGAACGGGCTGCCGGTGCGGGGGCCGGAACTGAGCTTTAGAACCAGCTCCGGTCCGGAGACGTGGGCGCGGGCTTCGAGTTTGTAGGGAAGGGGGAGCGACGGGCGGGTGCCGGGCTCCTGGCGCGGCATGCGGCCGTCCGTCGACCAGCCCGAGGGGAGATCGCGGAATTGGGCCTGGTGGATGCCCTCCAGGAATTCTTCGCGGCGGGGGTAGGGAAGGGGCGCTTCCTTCGACGCGCCGGCTTTGCGGAACGTCGAGGAGAGATCGCCGCAGATGGCGCGACGCCAGGCGGAGATGTTGGGCTCGGGCACCTTGGTGAGCCGCTCGAGGAGACGGACGATCGAGGTGTGGTCGCAGACTTCGGAATTGACCAGGCCGCCGCGGGACCAGGGGGACGCGATGAGCAGCGGGACCCGGTAGCCGAGGCCGATGGGGCCGCCGCGGGCATCCGACGGGCTGGCTTTGCGACGGTCGGACTCGAGGCTCCAGTATTCGGCCGCGGCGTCGAGGCCGGGCGAGAGACGGCCGGTTTCGGGTGTGTTCGGGTCCGGCACGACGTAGGGCGGGACGTGGTCGAAGTAGCCGTCGTTTTCGTCGTAGCAGAGGATGAAGATCGTCTTGCGCCAGAGGTCGGGCTTGGCGGTGAGGATGTTCAGGACTTCGGCGACGTACCAGGCGCCGTACCACGGGGCGCCGGGGTGGTCAGAGAAGTTTTCGGGCGCGACGAGCCAGCTCACCTTGGGGAGTTTGCCGGCGGCGACGTCGGCGCGGAAGCGGTGGAGCACGTCACCTTTCGGCACCTTCATCTCGCGGGTGCGGCCACCTTCGGTGTACTTGTGGGTGGTGAGGGTGCGGTAGGCGGGATCGGTGGAATTGGTCGTGAAGGCTTTGTCGTGGAGGGAACGGTCGCGGGGGGTGAGCCGCTGTTCGTATTCGGGCGTCCACTTGGCGGCTTCGCGGCGGTAGTGGGCGAGGCGGGATTCGATGGCGCGGACGCCGCGGGCGTTCTTGGCGGCGCGGGCGGATTCGAGCGCTTTGGGCAGTTCTTCGAGGGCGCGCTGGACGGTTTCGCGGTAGCCGGGGCGGACGCCGACGTGATACTGGTCGAACCACTCGAGAGGATTGTCGGTGAAGTTGGAGAGCCAGGCGTCCTCGTCGTTGGTGAGGCCGGAGGGGAGGCTCAATTCATTCTGGTAGACGCGCCAGGAGACGCCGGCGGCTTCGAGGCGCTCGGGGTAGGTGGTCCAGTTGGCGGTTTCCGAGTAGGTGACGTCGGAGTTACGGACGTTCTGGCGGCCGTTCGAGTCCTGGATTTTGCCGGTCCAGAGGCAGAGGCGGTTGGGGGTGGTGCCGGTGAGGGTGGAGCAGAAGTTCTGGTCGCAGATGGTGAAGGCGTCGGCGAGGGCGTAGTAGAAGGGGAGATCGCGGCGGTCGAAGTAGCCCATGGTGAGGGGCATGCCGGCGCACTCCTTGCGGCCGGAGGGTTTGGCGGCGAGCCAGCCGTCGTGATTGCCGTGGTTGCGGGCGTCGGTCTGGTCGCGCCAGGAGTGGGGGAGGGAGCCGAGCCAGGTGATTTTGGAGCCGCGGAGGTCGAGGCGGAAGGGGGTGTAGGACTCCTTGCCATTGGGGGCGGGCTGGCGGAAGACGGAATCGCCGTTGGGGAGGGTGACGGCGCGGGGATCGTTGAAGCCGCGGACGCCGCGGAGGGCGCCGAAGGCGTGGTCGAAGGAGCGGTTTTCCTGCATGAGGATGACGACGTGTTCGGCATCCTCGAAGGTGGAGTTGGGGGCGGGTTCGATGGCGGCGGCGCGATCGATGGAGGCGAGGAGGGCGGCGGACAGTTCGGCGGAACGCCGGAGGAAGTCGCGACGGGTGGTCATTGGGAACCATTATCCCAAGGCGGTTTTCTTTCAGTGGGCGCAGCGGTAGAGGCGGGCGCCGAAGGGCGGGAGTTTTTCGCGCAGGGCGCCGTTGGTGAGATTGGCGTTGGTGCAGGATCTGTAGGCGTTGAGGCCGGAGATGGTGACGTCGATGGGATTTTTGTCCTCGTTGACGGCGATGAGGATGGCGCCGTTGGCGGTGGGCTTCAGGATGTAGGCTAGACCGCGGTCGAGGGAGTGGCCGGTGTCGTGATAGTCGAGCGTGAGGCGGGCGGGCAGGGGGCGGGCGGCGAGCTCCTTCGCGAAGGGCTTCAGTTCGGCCGCGACGGCGCGGGCGGATTGCCAGGCGGGGTTGTTGGCGGGGCCGAGGTGGAGGCCCCAGAAGAGCAGGCCGTTGGCGCCGTGGACGATGGATTGATAGGCCATGAAGCGGGTCTGGTCGACCGTCGGGTAGAGGATCATCTTCGGGTCGGGCTGCTTCTGGATGGTCTCCCAGGCGAAGCCCTGGAGGATCATGAAGACGGGCTTCGACGGGCCGGCGACCTGGCGCATTTTGTCGACGTACTGGCCGACCTGGCTGATGGACTCGTTCAAGAGATCGCCTTGCTGGCCGTCGGGCCAGAGGGCGTAGGATTCGCGGATGCCGCGGGGGATGACGGGGTAGACATCGGTGGCGATGACGTCGGTGCCGGGGTTGTAGCGCTGGAGGGTTTTGACGAGGTTGGTGGGGGCCTGGTTGAGGTAGAAGAGGCGGGCGGGGTCGAGGGACTGGATGAGTTTGCGGGTGGCGATGATGCGCTCGGGGGGCGTGCGGATTTCGAGGGGTCTTTTCCAGACGAAGGTCGGCTCGTCCTCGATTTCCCAGAGGATGAGGGCGGACTCGTTTTTGAGGGCGGCGACTTTCTGGCGGATGGCGGTTTCGTTCTTGGCGTCGAGGGTGCCGGTGGTGGACCAGGCGTAGAGGCCGTGGCGGGCGGCGGCCTGCAGGGCGGGGAGCGAGGGGGCGTGGATGAGATTGAAGCCGGCGGCGCGGAGGTCGGGGAGGGGATCGGTGATTTTGGGGGCTTCGTAGAGGCCGATGAAGAAGGTACGTTCGCCGTTGATTTTGATCATGCCGTCGGTGTCGATGGCGAGGGCGAGGGCGGCGGCGAGGAGGAGGTTCATGCTGTACCGAGAATACGAGATCCGTGGACAGCGCGGATGAGTCACAGTTGTATGCTTTTTGTTTTGCGTGCTGTTTAACTTTCTAGAATCGAGGCCGAAACATGAAGATTGGATTGATGCTACTGCCGTTGCTTGCGATGGTAGCGCCAGGGGCGTCCTATAACCTGAACACCGGGGCGATTGGATCCTTGTGGCAGGTGACGCAGACTGTCGGCGCGGCAGCGAATTCCGGGGCGGGGATCGGGTCGGTGGGGTCGTCAGCGACGGGGAGCGCGGTGGCGCTGACCGGGACTCTCCCGTTTGCGGTGAACCTGCCGGGTTTCGAGGCTTTTGCGTGGGTGCTCCCGTTTGATGGAGCGGTGTGGGTGGGGCAGTTGCCGACCGACGGGCAGTTCAGCAACGGAGGCAGCATCACGTGCGGGTCGCCCTGTGGGGCGGTGGCGGGATTCTACACTTATACGTACGAATTTGACGGATCGCTGGGTGGGTCGTTGTCGTTGAGCGGATTTACGGGGGACAACGGGGTGCGGTCCTTGTCGGTTGTGCAGACGAACGGGTCCACGCTCTATTCGTGCACGGCCGGAGGACCGGGGACCTTGTGCGCGGGGACACAGACGTCGATCACGGCGGCGACCGGGACGCTGAATTTCGGTGCGGTGGCGGGTGGGATGGTGCGGGTGACGGCGGTGGTGGAGAATCTGGACGGGCCGGGGCGGAATCCGAGCGGATTCATTCTGGCCGGGTCGGCGAGGACGAACGATCCGGTGGAAGAAGTGCCGGAACCCTCGACGGTGGCTCTCCTCGGGGCGGGCGTCGCGCTAGTGGGTGCGATGCGCTTGCGCCGGCGGTAGGCGGATTGGTTCGGAAGCCGGGATTGCGCGAGGGCGCGGTCCCGGCTTTTTTATTTGGTGGCGCGGGTCATGCGGGAGACGGCGGCGGCGAGGAGGAGGTTCACAGGAGTTTTTCCCAGGCGGAGATGAGGTCGCGGCGGAACTGCATCCAGCGGTTGAAATCGGGGGCGATGGGGGAGACCTGGCGGCTGATGTCGGAGGTCGATTCCTGGCCGGCGGTGACGAAGGCGACGGCTTCGTCGATGAGCTTGAGCGTCGGGGCGTCGTTTTTGGCGCGGGCGAGGAGGCGGAGCCGCCAGAGGAGTTCGAAGTCCTCGGCGCCGTCGCGGGAGGCCTCCCAGCGTTTGGTGGTGACGGGGCCGCGGGGGGAGGGATAGACGGTGCCGTATTCGGTGGCCATGTTCTGGTCGAAGAACCAGAAGTTGGAGTAGGAGTAGACCCAGTAGCCGCCGCCGGTCTGGCCCATTTGGAAGGCCACCCAGGGCTTGACGCGGTAGTAGCCGGTGGGGTCGAGGTGGCGCTGGTCGGCGCCGGCTTCGTAGTGCCAGTAGACGCCCTGTTCGAAGACCTTGCGGTAGGCTTCGGGATTTTCGCGGACGAGGTGGAGGTCGGGCTGCCAGATATCGATGAGCTTCGTCAGGGGGGCGAGCATTTCGGGGCGGGCGCCGCCGGCGGGGTTGGCGTAGATGCGGACGCGCGGGTCGGCCTGTTTGATGCGGGTGATGTCGGCCACGTACTTATCGAAAGCCG
>CAYMTH010000233.1:0-3563 GCA_964393235.1 uncultured Solibacteraceae bacterium
TGGCGTATTCGCTGCAGTTCGTGGCGTTCGTGCTGCTGCAGCCGTTCGGGATGCTGGTCGGGGCGGCGCTGGGGGTATTCGCGGGCGGGGCGGTGGCGACGGCGCTGGCGCTGCGGATTTATCATGTCGGCGGGCTGCAAGATATCGGGCTGACGTGGCATGGGGCGGCGGTGCGGCATCTGGGTGTGGGCGTGGGGCTGGTGGCGATCGTGCTGCTGTTCGGGGCGTTCGGGGAGGAGTTGATCTTCCGCGGGTATCCGTTCCAGATGCTGGCGGGGCGGTACGGCACGTTTCAGATTCTGCTGCCGTCGGCGGTGCTGTTCGCGCTGGCGCACGCGGGGAATCTGAACAGCTCGCCGCTGGCGCTGTTCAACACCTTTTTGTGGGGCGTGCTGCTGGGGTACGCGGTGCTGCGGTCGGGCGATCTGTGGCTGCCGGTGGCGATCCACTTCGGCTGGAATTTTACTTTGCCCCTCTTTGGCGTGAACCTGAGCGGATTTAGAATGGGGCTGACGGGCCACACTCTGGAATGGCGCGCGAGCGAGCTCTGGAGCGGCGGCGAGTACGGGCCGGAGGGCAGCGTGCTGACGCTGGTGGCTGTGATCGCGCTGTTCTTTCTGCTGCACCGTGTGCCGCTGACGCAGCAGCGGATGCCGTTGATGCCGGATGCGTACCGGGAGCTGGAAGAAGAGGAGGAATCGTACCAATGAAGCGCCGGAAGTTGATCCTCCTGATGCCCGCGGCGGTGCTGGCGGGGAAAGAGAAGAAGCTGTCGACCGACGAGCGGATGGCGCTGTTGCGCGGGTTGACGGCGGAGTACGCGAAGGCGAAGGCGCTGATCCCGCGGTCGAAGAAGCCGCTGCCGCTGACGCCGGCGGGGAAGTGGGACAAGGAGATCTGGGACAAGGCGAACGAGGAGTTCGGCCCGGCGGCGCGGACGGGGGAGATGGTTCAGATCACGAAGGTGAAGATCGAGGACGACCGGATCGAGCTCGAATTGAACCACGGGTTGAAGACGGGGGCGAAGTGGTACGAGCGGGTGGAGGTCGGGATGGGGAACCGGACGACGCCGATCTCGGGGAATATGGTGGCGAAGGCGGGGACGAATCTGGCGATCGTGTTCGGGAAGAACATCGAGACGCTGGACGTGGCCGAGGTGAAGAAGATGCTGGCGCCGGTGCTGGATTTCGAGATGCACTCGGTGACGGAATCGTACATGGAGAAGCTGCCGGAGCCGGTGCGGAAGGCGATCGAGCAGAAGCGGGCGATCGAGGGGATGGACCGGGAGCAGGTGCGGCTGGCGCTGGGGCAGCCGGTGCGGAAGGAGCGGCGGGTGGAGGACGGCGACGAGGTAGAGGACTGGATGTACGGGCGTCCGCCGGGGAAGTTGACCTTCGTCACCTTTACGGGAAGCAAAGTGACGAAGGTCAAAGACATGTACGCGGGGCTGGGCGGGAGCGTGGCGGCCGAGCTGCCGGTGCAGTAGCCGGCTACTTCTTGTCGAGCCAGGCGACGCCGGCGTAGCAGGCGAGCGCGGCGGCGAGGAAAGCCGTGGGGACGGCGAACCAGTAGACGAGCGAGATGCCGAGCATCACCGCGAGCGAGGCGACGAAGACGAGCGCGGGCTTCTTCGACGGGGGCAGCACGAAGCCGAAGGCGGCGAGGGTGATGAGGAAGACGGAGAAGGCGAGGCTCATGCCGTCGTAGATATCGCCCTGGCTGCGCATGACGCCCATGATGTTCGTCTTGTAGCCGTACATCAGTTCTTCAAGCTGGAATTCGGTGCCGTTGACGGGCTTCTGGCCCTTGCCGGCGAAGTGGCCGAGCAGGTGGGCGACGCCGCCGAGAGTCAGGACGAGGGCGCCGATGCGAAAGAGTTTGTAGCTCCACATGGGGTTGTTATCTCCGGGCGGGTTTGGGACCGATCTTCGTCTGGCCCTTCACCGGGGCGGGGAAGGGATAGGTGTCGGGGTTCACGACCACGCCGGTGGTGAACTTGTAAGGATACTTCCCGCCGGAGGGGAAAGTCATCTCGACGAAGTAGGCGGTGTAGCCTTTGGCGGGCTTGTCGACCTTGGCGACGTATTCGCCGGGCTTGGCGGGCTTGAGGTCGGAGCTCTTGTACTGGGGCCCGATCTGCTCGAGGCGGAAGTCGCGGCCGTCGGGGTTGGTGGCCTGCCAGAGTTTCACGGCGCTGGGGGTGTCCTTGGTTTTGACGACGATGGTGCCGTCCTTCTTCACGTCCCAGGAGTAGACGGGGCGGGGTTTGCCCTGGAGCACGGAGTCGTAGAAGGCGATCAGGGACTCGTAGGCGTCGGTGTCGCGGAGGGAGTGGTCGGAGTTGGGGACGTAGCGGAGGTGGTTTTCGCCCTTGAGCTTTTTGAAGTAGAACTTCCAGGAGTCGGGGAGGAAGAACTGGTCGCCGGCGGAGTTCATGATGAACTTGGGCATGAGCAGGCGGTCGCGATGCTCGTAGGGTTCGACGAGCTTCATGAGCTGCTTGTACTTGGGGTTGGACTGTTCGTCCATGACGCCTTCGGCGTAGTAGTCGCCGACGGAGGGGGCCCAGAAGCCGTAGGCGCGGTAGTGGTGGACGAAGGAGGGAATGATGTTGAGCAGGTCGATGACGATGGGGGAGATGGCGACGACGCGGTTGTCGGCGATGGCGGTGGTCCATGTGGTCCAGCCGCGTTTGGAGCCGCCGGCGACCATGAACTTGTCGACGGTTTTGCCGCCGCCGGCTTCGGACTTCATGAAGGCGGTGACGGTGTCCATGGCGCGGACGGCGGCCTTGGTCATGGGCATGCGGAGGGGCCAGGTGACGTCGCCGGTTTCCATGTACTTGCGCCAGGTGTAGGCGATGATGGCGTCTTCGGAGCGCTTGCGGCCGGGCTGGGGATCGTCGAGGAAGGTGAGGGGCTGGTTGGGGACCATGCGCAGTTCGGTGACGACGGAGCCGGTGGCTTCGGCGATGGCGGCCATGGTGGGTTCGACGGTGGTGCGCGGGCGGCCGCCGTTGCCGCCGCCGGTGATGAAGAGGAGTCCGATGGGGGACTTGACCTCCTTGGGCCGGACGATGGTAACGGTGTGTTCCCACTTGGTCCGGTCGACCTTCTTGTCCTCGCCCCAGGTCTGCGAGGTCATGTCGAGGATGAAGCCCGTGCTGTTTTTGGACTCTACTTTGTGGGCGAGTTTCCAGGTATAGGCGGGGTCGGGCTTGGCGACATACTCTTCGAGAACGGTTTTCTTCGGCGCGGCGACAAGGGCGGCCGACGCCAGCAGGACGGAGACAAATGATCGGCGGAGCACCTATCCAGGATATCGTTCCTGTCCCGTATCCTGGAAATTATGAGATCCCTGCTGCTGTGCCTTTGCACGGCTGTGGCCCTGTTCGCCCAGTCCGGTTTTGAGTTTTGGCCCGGAGCGGCCTACGATCCGGCGATCCCCACGTTTCAAAAAGTGCTGGGTTTCGAGCCGGGGAGCCGATTTGCGACGCACGAGGAATTGATCCGGTATCTGGAGACGCTGGCGGCGGCCGCGCCGGCGCGGATGAAGGTCGTCGA
>CAYMTH010000233.1:3573-7710 GCA_964393235.1 uncultured Solibacteraceae bacterium
CAGCGAGGCCAACATGCGGCGGTTGCCGGAGATTCAGGCGGCGATGAAGAAGCTGCGCGACCCGCGGAAGACGGGCGAGGAGGAGGCGCGGCGGTTGATCGCGACGACGCCGGCGATCGTGTGGCTGGGCCACGCGGTGCACGGCAACGAGGTGAGCGGGCCGGACGCGGGGTTGCTGGCGGCATATCATCTGCTGGCGGCGCGGAATCAGGCGCCGGTGCAGACGGCGCTGGCGAACACGCTGGTGATTCTCGATCCGATGCAGAATCCGGACGGGCGGATGCGGTTCCTGCACAGCTTCGAGCAGGCGGTGGGCCTGGAGCCGGACGCGACGCCGCTGGCGGCCGAGCGCAACGAGCCGTGGCCGGGCGGGCGGTACAACCACTACCTGTTCGACATGAACCGCGACTGGTTCGCGGTGACGCAGCCGGAGACGAAGGCGCGCATCAAGATGTTCCAGGAGTGGCTGCCGCTGGTGGTGGCGGACCTGCACGAGATGGGCTCGGAGACGAGCTATTACTTCGCGCCGGAGGCGGTGCCGTTCAATCCGCATTTGACGAAAGAGCAGAAGACGTCGCTCGACTGGTTCGGGAAGAACAACGCGAAGTACTTCGACCAGCTCGGGTATGCGTACTTCACGCGGGAGCTGTACGACGCGTTTTTCCCGGGGTACGGGGCGAGCTGGCCGGCCTACTACGGGTCGATTGCGATGACATATGAGAATTCGAGCGTGCGGGGCCTGGTGTACCGGCGGCTGGACGGGACGCTGTACACGTTCCAGGATTCGATCCGGAAGCACTTCACGACGCAGATCGCGACGGCGGAGGCGGCGGGGGCGAACCGGGCGAAGCTGCTGGAGAATTTCTGGGAGTACAACAAGACGGCGGTGGCGGAGGGGAAGTCGGACGCGGTGAAGGCGTATATCCTGCCGCGGCGGGGGGACGTGGCGGCGGTGGACAAGCTGGCGGCGCTGCTGGTGGAACAGGGCGTGGAGGTGCAGCGGGCGCCGGCGTCGGTGAACGGGTATCCGGACGGGAGCTACGTGGTGTCGCTGGCGCAGCCGGCCAAGCGGTTGGTACGCGTACTGCTCGACCGGCAGGTGGACATGGAGAAAGAGTTCCTGGCCGAGCAGGAGCGGCGGCGCGCGAAGAAGCTGGGCGATGAGATCTACGACGTCACGGCGTGGAGCCTGCCGCTGCTGTACAACGTCGAGTGCGTGGCGGTGAACGCGCCGGTGACGGCGCCGCTCACGCCGTATCAGCCAGCCGCGCCGAAGGCGGCGGCGGTCGCGCGGGCGTCGGTGGCGTATGTGGTGCCCTTCAAGGGGCGGGCGGCGGCGCAGTTTCTGGCCGCGGCGCTGCGGGCTGGGTTGAAAGTCCGCACGGCGGAGAAGGAGTATGTGCAGGCGGGGCGGACGTATCCGCGCGGGACGCTGGTGGTGCTGGTGAAGGAAAACCCGGCGAGCGTGCACGAGACGGTGGCGCGGATCGCGGGCGAGGCGGAGGTGGTGCCGGTGGATTCGAGCTGGGTGGACAGCGGGATCAACTTCGGCAGCCGGAACGTGGCGCTGTTCAAGAAGCCGCGGATCGCGCTGGCGTGGGACCGGCCGGTGTCGGCGCAGAGCGCCGGCGCGGCGCGGTTCGTGATCGAGCGGCAGTTTGGGTACCCGGTGAGCGCGATCCGGACGAGCGCGCTGGCGGCGGCCGATCTGGACCAGTTCGACGTGATCATTCTGCCGGCGGCGCAGGGCAGCTACGCCGAGGCGTTGAATGCGGCGGCGGTGGGGCGGCTGAAGGCGTGGGTGGCGAAGGGCGGGACGCTGGTGGCGATCGAAGAGGCCGTCGGGTTCCTGGCCGGATCGACGGTGGGGCTGTTGTCGACCGCGGCCGAGACGCTGGCGACCGAGCGGAAGGCGGACCCGGCGAAGCCCGAGAACGGGCGCGTGGCGGGGAAGGTGCTGGCCGATGAGAAGGCGCTGCTGGAGGCGATTCAGCCGGAGCGGCCGGCGGCCGATGAGGTGCAGGGGATTCTGGGCGTCGCGAAGACCGACCCGGACCACTGGCTGACGGCGGGCGTGCCGGCGACGGTGAACGCACTGGTGCGCGGGCGCACGACCTATGCGCCGCTGAAGCTCGACAAGGGCGTGAACGCCGCGTATTTCCTGGGCGCCGACAGCGTGGTGGCGTCGGGTTACATGTGGGCCGAGAACCGGAAACAGCTGGCGTATAAGCCGCTGGTGATGGTGGAGCGGCAGGGCGCGGGGCACGTCATCGGCTTCGCGTTCGACCCGAACTTCCGCGCCTATCTCGACAGCATGAACTTGCTGTTCCTGAACGCGGTGTTCCGCGGTCCGGCGCACGGGCGGTAGGTCAGTTCAGCTCGCGGATACGGATGGCGCGGAATGCGGTGAAGTGGCCGTGGTCCTGCAGCACGATGTAGCCGCGGGCGGGGACGCCGAACTTCTTCCACTTGGCGAATTTGCTGGCGGCGACGCGCTGGTTCCAGTCGGCGCCGCCGATTTCGAAGCGGCAGGCGAGTTTGCCATTGAGGTAGTGCTCGACGCGGTTGCCGCGGGCGACGATGCGGGACTTGTTCCACTGGCCGACGGCGACGGGTTTGGCGTCGGGCGCGGGCGGGTAGAGGGCGTAGGCGGCGCCGCTCCAGCGGTCGGGGCCGTTCTTGCCGTCGGGGTGCGCGCCGCCGTCGAGGAGCTGGTATTCGACGGCGGTCCACTGCGGGCGCTCCTCGTCCTCGGTGGCGCGGTAGAAGAGACCGCTGTTGCCGCCGGGCGCGTTCCGCCACTCCCATTCGAGCTCGAAATTGCCGAACTGGCGCGCGGTGCGGAGGCTGGAATTGCCGTTGCCGGGCGTGCCGGGAACGCCTTCGCGATTGACGGTGAGCGCGCCGTCCTTGACGATCCACACGGCGTTCGCCGGACCGCGGAAGCCCTCCCAGCCGTTGAGGGATTTGCCGTCGAACAGGGAGATCCACGGACCGTCGGCGGCGACGGCGCCGAGCGCCAAAAGGAACAGGCTGAGCTTCTTCATGAGCACTACTCTATCCCGCCCTTGCTTTCCTGTATAGTTCCTTACATGAGCCGTTTCGCGCTCAAGGCCGTGTATTGCCTTTTCGCCTTTCCGGCGATGGTGGCCGCGCAGCCAGTAGAGCGTCAATTCATCAACAAATACTGCCTCGGGTGCCACAGCCGGGCCGCGCGTTCGGGCAACCTGACGCTCGAGGCCGGCACGCCCGCCGAGAAGCCTGAGGTGTGGGAAAAAGTTCTGCGGCGGCTGCGCGGGCGCACCATGCCGCCGGCGAACATTCCGCATCCGCCCGAGGCCGAGTACGTGGCTGCGATCGCGTCGATCGAGTCGACGCTGGACCGGCTGCCGGTGAATCCGGGGCGCTCCGATACGTTCCGGCGGCTGAACCGCACGGAGTATCGCAACGCGGTGCGGGACCTGCTCGCGGTCGATGTCGACGTGACGAACCTGCTGCCGGCCGACGAATCGAGCCACGGCTTCGACAACATTACGGTGGACGATCTGTCGCCGACGCTGCTCGAGAAGTACCTGGCGGCGGCGCGGAAGATCGCGCGGCTGGCGGTGGGCATTCCGGCGAAGTCGCCGGGCGGGGAGACGGTAAACCTGCCGCCGGACCTGACGCAGGAGGAGCATTTCGAGGGGATGCCGCTGGGCACGCGTGGCGGCAAGGCGCTGCGGTTCACGTTCCCGGTGGACGCCGAGTACGAGATTCAAATCCGCCTGGCGCGCGACCGCAACGAGCACGTCGAGGGCATCGCGGGCGTGCACGACGTCGACCTGCTGATCGACGGCGCCAGCGTGAAGCAGTTCACCGTGAAGCCGCCGCCGCCGGGGCAGGACCATTCGGGCGTCGATAAACATCTGATCGTGAAGGTGCCCGTGAAGGCGGGGCCGCACGTCGTCGCGGTGACGTTCCCGCGCAAGTCGCGCGCGCTGCTCGAGACCGAGCGGCAGCCGTACCAGGCGCATTTCAACATGGACCGGCACCCGCGCATTACGCCGGCGGTTTATTCGCTCACGATCAACGGCCCTTACGGCGAGCAGCGGCCGGGCGACACGCCGAGCCGGCGCCGCCTCTTCGTCTGCCGGCCGG